>CAZDLB010000008.1:17893-25091 GCA_964505995.1 uncultured Zetaproteobacteria bacterium | reverse complement strand
CAAACAGCTTGCCCCAGAAGCGGGTCATGTCCTTGTAGATGATGCGGCCGGTCGTGACATACAGCGATTCCATCACGACGAGCAGCAGCGACAGCCCGAGCGTCAGCGGCACGAACAGAAAATGGAAAATCGCGGTGAACGCGAACTGCAGTCGGGAAAGATCAACCAGTGCTTCCATGACTTCTCCTGTGCTTGCTGGCGCTCATCCTCCGCCGAAAAGTCTTCCCGGAAGATCGGCCTCCACCCTTTCGGCAAAGAACAGCCACCAGATCAGAACCAGCGCCAGCGCCTTGACCGCCAGCACAAGCCCAAGCTCGCGCCAGGGGAGGTCCGCATAGGATGAATCCGCTTTCATGCGCCCAGCCTGCCCGGTTCGTCCGAGGCAGGGAAGGGCGGCCGGGAGGCTGGCCGCCCCTCCCCATTCTCCCTACTTTAGCCGCTCGATACCCATGCGCTTGAGGAACGCCTTCTCGACGAACGGTTCCGACACGCCGGTTTTCATCTTGCGCATGAAATACTTCTCGAAGCCGACCTTGGCCACATGCACCCAGCCGCCGCCCTTGGCCCAGACCTTGTTGCGCGGCGGAATCTGTGGATAGGCCACCAGCGCCACACCGCCGTCGCCGAAATCGGCCAGGCAGATCGCGCCCCAGGTGCCGCACTTCTCCGGCGCTTCGCCCTTCAGGTCATGCACGATGTTGTGCACGATGGCCGTCGTCATCGACTCGATCATGAAGCCGGTCTTCGGCGTGCCGACCGGCAGCGGCGTCTCCTCAACCGGCGGGATCGCTACGATGACGCCGGTGGCGTAGATGTTCTTGAAGGTCGGGTTCTGCTGGAACTCGTTGATCGTCACGAAGCCCATCGGGTTGACCAGACCCTCGCAGTTGGCCACCGGGCCCACGCCACGGAACGGCGGCATCAGCATCGCGAAGCGGTGCTCCAGTGTGCCTGAGGCAACCACCTCACCGTGCCGATCCACCTCCTCGTAATCGAGGCTGTGCTCGTGCACCTTGAGTGTCTTGCAGTTCGTGATCCACTTGATGTCGCGCTTACGGAACTCGGACTCCAGCAGCGACTTGGAGTCCTCCACGCCGCCCAGCCCCAGATGGCCGATGTACGGCTCGGGCGTGATGAACGTCATCGGCACCTTGTCGCGGATCTTGCGGCGCCGCAACTCGGTATCGAGGATGCAGGCGTATTCATAGGCGGGACCAAAACAGGATACGCCCTGCACCGCACCAATCACGATCGGACCGGGGTTCTTGCAGAATTCCTCGAAGGCATGATAGGCCTGCGCGGCATGATCGACATGGCAGATCGAGTGCGTATGCCCCTCGGGGCCCATGCCCTCGATCAGTTCGAAGGCAAGCCGCGGGCCTGTCGCAACGATCAGGTAGTCGTAATCGAGCATCTGGCCGTTGCCCAGTCGCAATCTGTTTTCATCGGCCAGGATTTCTTCCACGCCGCAGGACAGGAAGTTGATGCCCTTCTTGTTCAGATATGGGGCGCATTCGAAGCTGATCTGTTCCTTCTCGCGCCAGCCGACCGCCACCCAGGGGTTGGACGGTGTGAAGTGGAAATAGTCCACGTTCGAGACGACCGTCACCTCGTGATCTCCCCCAAGCTTTTTCAGGGCATCCTTCATTTCATAGGCAGCAGGCATGCCCCCGATTCCCGCTCCCATTATCACCACATGTGCCATAGTATTCTCCTATACGGGGGCTGTTCGTTGCCTCCCTTGTTTTGATTGCTGCCTGCCGGCAGGGGGTCCGGCGGGGACGCATGCCCCGCCTTCCCGATCCGCACCACCTTCCGGGTGTTTTAGTGTTTTTGGTGATGCGGAAACTGGGGACAGGCGTCCGGTTGCCGCCGGATGCCTGTCCTTTTCTATGCGTTCTTCTTGGCGCAGGTATTGACGCCGATGATCGAATACAGCGGGCAGATGCCCAGCAGCGCTGTCACCAGCGGCACGACACCGATCCAGCCCCAGGGTGCCCATGAGCCCTCGAGCGCGCCGAAGATCAGGATCATACCGATCAGGACCCTCAGGGTTCCGTCAGCTACTCCAACATTCGCTTTCATGTCTTCCTCCTTGGTTTACGCGGCCAACGGCCGCGGATTGAGGGTCGCGTTATTCGCCTGCGACCCGGTTCAGTGCCTGCGCGAGAAGGTCCTTCACCTGCTCGGCCAGCGCCAGCATCTCCGGCCGGCCCAGAAAGCCCAGCATCTTGACCGGCCGGATGATCGAAATAACGGTCTCGCCCTCGTCGTTCTGATAGACGATGACATTGCATGGCAGAAGCAGGCCAAGGCTCGGCTCCATCTCCAGCGCCCTGGCCGCGATCTTCGGATTGCACGCACCAAGAATCACATAGGGCGGCCGATCGAGATCGATCTTTTTCTTCAGCGTCTCGGCCACGTCGATGCGGGTGAGCACGCCGAAACCCACGTCCTTCAGCGCCTCGGTGATCGCGGCCTCGGCCTGTTCCACCGTGCCGTCGAAAACCGCGCTCATGCCGAGATCGTTCGCCTCGGTCGTCTCGGAAAGCCCGAACCTGCGCCTGAGATGCGCGAGGATCTCGCTGCTGCCGACAATCGTCTGCCCGTCATCGACGAGCACCGGCACCTGGCCACCGTGGGCCTCGACCTCTTCCCGATGGGAGACATCGGGCAGCAGCTCGCAGTCGGCGCCGGCGCGATGCAGCTCGCGCAGCACCATCTGGCAATAGGGACAGTCCGCCTGATAGTAGAGTTTCATTTCACACCTCCTCGACCTGGCATCCGGATTCAAGCGGGTAGCCGGCCTGCGCCCAGGCCAGCGTGCCGCCGCTGACGTTGATCAGGTTGTCATGCCCGCACTGCCGGGCGAGATACTCGGCCGCCTGTGCTGAGCGCGCGCCGGAATGGCAGATCAGAAAGACATCGCCCTGCCTCGGCACCTCATGCACCCGGGCCATCAGCGTATTCAGCGCGATCAGCCTGGCGCCGGGCACATGGGCATCGGCATACTCCGCGGGCGAGCGCACATCGATCAGGTTCAGCGGCGCGCCTCTTTCGCGGGCCGTGAGCCAGCGCGGATACAGCGCATGGACATCAATGCTGCCGAACATCATTTCACCACCGGATAGCCGGCGGCCTTCCAGGCCTCGATGCCGCCCAGCACGTTCTCGATATTCTTAAAGCCGTTCTCCGCGAGCAGCCGGGCGGCGCGCGCCGAGCGTCGGCCCGAATGGCAGTAGACATAGACCTGCCGGTCCTTCGGCACATCGGCCAGATGCGCCGCCAGCTCCTGCACCGGAATCAGCTTCGCACCCTCGATATGCCCCTGCGCATACTCCTCGGGCGTGCGCACATCGAGGAACAGAAACGGGATGCTCGCCCTCTCACCCTGACGCCAGTGCTCGTAGGCATGGCTGACCGGAGCATTCTCATACCCCTCCGGCGCCTGCTCGCCGATACCGCAGGCCATCACGACCATCGGCATCAACAGCAGCGCCAGGGCCATTCCGCTTCGTTGCATCATCCGTTTCATCCTTTTACTCCTTGCGATTCATTGCTTTGCGATTCTCGCCGATTCGATGCTTTGCTTCTGTGAGTTTGTCACCGATCAGCGCGTCACCGGCAGACCGGCCGACTGCCAGGCCGACATGCCGCCGGAAAAGTTGTACACCGGCGCATGGCCTTTCCGGGCCAGGGTCGTGGCCGCCACGGCCGAGCGGTTTCCTGAGGCACAGATGCAGATGACCGGCTGCCCCTGCGGCAGCTCCCCGCAGCGCCGCGCCACCTCACCCAGCGGGATATGCAGAGCCTTCGGCGCATGCCCCGAGGCCCATTCGGCCGGGCTGCGCACATCGATCAGCACATGCGGCTCATCACGCAGCTTCATGTATTCCCCGGCCGAGATCGAGCGCACGCCGGAAAGCCCTGGGGCAATCAGCCGGCGCCAGAGCATCCAGGCGGCAAAGCCGGCCAGAAGCACATATCCGAGGTTGTCCTGCAGCATCTGCATCATTGCATGCTCCTTGCTCATGTTTTAAGCGGCAGGTACGGATGGTGTCCGCACATGGGGGGAGGGATAGGGAGGAGCCACCCGCACCTGCCATCTCATCGAGCCGCCCGCGTGAACGGCTCAGGCTTCCTTCATGCCCAGCTTCTTCAGAATCGTCTCCATCAGGCACCATTTCGTAATACCGGACTGCAGCAGGTTGGCGCCGACAAAGGCCGTGAACCACAGCCAGGTCGGCTCAGTGAGTACAACACCGTTATAACGCCAGGCCAGATACAGACTCAGCAGAATGAAGCTGCCGGCGATGATGCGAATTGCACGTGGTATGGTCATATCATGCTCCTTCTCTTTTGGGATTTGATGTCTCGGCGTTCACGTCGCACTGGTCCCCATGCTCCGGACGATGGCGCTGCCAGAGATAGAACATCAGCGGCGTGATGAACAGGGTCAGAATCGTCGAGGCCAGCGTGCCGAAGGCCATCGAAACGCCCAGCCCGCCGAACACCGGATCGGAGATCATGATCGACGTGCCGGCAATCACGGCCAGCGCCGTCAGCAGGATCGGGCGGGCACGCACGGCGCCGGCCTCGAGCACGGCGGCCTTCAGATCATGGCCCTGACTGCGGTAATCGAGGATGAAGTCGATCAGCAGCGTCGAATTGCGCACGACGATGCCGGCCAGCGCGATCATGCCGATCATCGACGTGGCCGTGAACGGCTGCCCGGTAATCAGATGGCCGGGAAAGATGCCGATCATCGTCAGCGCTGTCGGTGCCATGACAAGCATCGGCAGGATGAACTCACCGTAATAGGCCACCATCAGCAGATAGATCAGCAGCAGCGCGACGATGAAGGCGGCGCCGAGATCGCGGAACACATCCAGCGTCAGACGCATCTCGCCGTCCCACAGCAGATGATAGCCGAAGGTATCCTCGGGTTCCGTTTCGGTGAAGCGCATGCCGCCGGTCTTAAGCCGTGCGCCATCCACGATCTCGTGGTCGTCAAGCTTGCCGTCCATCTCCAGCAGCGGATAGACCTGCGACCCCTTTTCCGGCTCGGCCGTCACATAGACCACCGGATGACCGTCCTTGCTGAACACCGGCCGCGCGACGGTCGAGGACTCGATGCTGGCGATGCTGGAGAGCGGCACGGCCCCGTGGCTGCCGCTGACATAGATCCGATCCAGATCCTCCGGATGAGCCCGCAGCTCGCGCGGCAACTGCACATGCAGATAGACCGAATGCCGCTCACTGGCCATGTGCACGGCGCCGAAGTTGTAGCCACCGAGGAAATCACGCAGCACCGTCTCGACCTGGGCCGTGGCCACACCCAGACGCGCGGCCTTCTCCTTGTTCACGCGCACGATCAGCTGCGGCTGTTCGGCCCCGACCGAATCGTCGACATCGGTCACATCATAGGTATGCGCGAACAGCTCATGCACCTTGCCGGCAATCCGGCGCTGGGTGTCGTAATCCGGGCCGTAGATCTCGGCCAGCAGCGTGGCGCGCACCGGCGGCCCCGGTGGATCCTCGACGAGCTTGATCGAGGCGTCCGGATGCGCCTGCATCACCGGCTCCAGCATGCGGCGCAGCTGCAGCACGATCTCCGAGGACTGCTCGGCACGTTCATGCTTGTCCTTCAGATTCACGCGGATCTCGGCCAGATGCGGCCCCTCGCGGAACAGCGCCGCACCCCGCAGCATGCCGTTGAAGTCGATCGGGCCGGCGCGGCCGACGAAGACCTCGTAATCGCGCACCATCGGATGCCGGCGCAGCACATCGCCGATGTCGCGGGCCACGCGATCGGTCGCCTCCAGCGTCGCGCCCTCGGGCAGGTCGATGGTGATGTTGAACGTGTTCTGGTTGCTCTTGGGCAACATCTTCAGCTCGACGGTGCCGGGGGTCAGCGGCCCGTTGATGCCGGCCGGACGCATGAACTGCCAACCCGGCATCCACATCGCCACAGCGAACAGCAGCGCCACGACCAGCCAGAAGATGCGGCGGCGGCGAGCATCCTCGACCAGCGGGCGCGCCAGCTTCATGTAGGTGCGATGCACCCAGTCCTGCGGCTGCCGATCGCGCTCCTCCATCGTCGGATCAACGACCTTGCAGGGCATGAAACGCTGCGCGATCCATGGCGTGAAGGCATAGGCGATGATCAGCGATGCGGCCATGGCCAGCGGCGCGTTGAACGGGATTGGCCCCATGTACGGACCCATCATACCGGTGACAAATGCCATCGGGATGAAGGCCAGGATCACCGCGATGGTCGCCACGATGGTCGGCTTGCCGGTCTCGTTGGTGGCGCGGATGATCAGCCTCGCCTTGTCGGAAAGCCGGCTCACGCCGCGATGCAGATGCCGGTGGATGTTCTCGATGACGACGATCGCGTCATCCACCAGCAGACCCAGCGACAGGATCAGCGCAAACAGCGTGATGCGGTTGATCGTCTGGTCCGCCAGAAGGCCAATGGCCAGCACGATGAACAGGATCAGCGGGATGTTCAGCGTCACGATCGTGGCCTCGCGCCAGCCGAGAAACAGCAGCAGGATCATGATCACGGTGGCGATGGCGATGCCGAGATGCTCGACGAGCAGGTTCACGGCCGCATTGGCGCGCTCGCCAGAATCGCGCGTGATCTCAACATGCACATTGTCCGGGATGAAGTCGCCCTTCAGTTCCTCCAGCTTGTTGCGGATGCGTTCGGTGACGAAGACGGCATTCGTGCCCCGCTTCTTGGCCAGCGCAATGGACACCGCCGGTGTTTCCGGCTCCTCGCCCGCGCCGGCCAGATCCGATGCCGGACCGAAGCCGATGCGATGCAGCTGGGTTTCCTCGGCCGGACCATCCTCGATGCTGGCGATGTCGCGCAGATAGACCGGCTTGGTGCTGCCGTGCGCCGTGACCTGGCCGACGATGAGCTGCCCGACCTGCTGCGCATCCTGCAGATAGCCGTCCAGCCAGACGCGGGTGACGCGGCCATCACCGACCAGCTGGCCAACGGGACCGCCGGCATTGGCCGAGGTCAGTACCCGATGAAGCTGATCGAGGGTGATGCCGTAGGCGGCCATGCGACTGGCGTCGATGCGGATGCGGATCTCATGGTCGCGCCCGCCGATGACATCGGCGACGGACACGCCTTCCAGCGGCGCAAGCTGTTCGCGTACGCGCTCGGCCAGCCGCTTCAGCG
>CAZDLB010000008.1:4830-17793 GCA_964505995.1 uncultured Zetaproteobacteria bacterium | reverse complement strand
ACGCCTTCCAGCGGCGCAAGCTGTTCGCGTACGCGCTCGGCCAGCCGCTTCAGCGCCAGACCATCCATGTCCGGCGAACTCAGCGTGATCACCGACACCGGCACATCGTCCACATCCATCGGCTTGACCAGCGGCTGTGAGGCACCGGCAGGAATGCGATCGAGATTGTGCATGATGCGGTCGTAGAGCTTCACGAGGCTGGTTTCCTTGTCCTCGCCGACCTCGAACATCACGGTGACCACGCCCATCGAGTCCATGGCCGCGCCGAAGGTATGGTCGATGCCGGTCATCTCACGCAGCACCATCTCCAGCGGCCGCACGACGAGATTCTGCACCTCCTCGGGACTGGCGCCCTGCATCCGGACGATGACATTGGCCGCCGGCACGTCGATCTGCGGATTCTCCTCGCGCGGCGTCACGGCCAGCGCCACCAGGCCGATCAGGAAGATCAGGATGCTGATGATCGGCGTCAGGTTTGTCCGCATCGCGATCTGCCCGAGCCGCCCGGCGATGTTCAGCCGGGGCTCATGCTCCGAAGCCTTGTTCGTCTGCATGGTTTCGCTCATCGAGCATCCGCCCTGGCACTGACGCGATAGCCGGTGCGCAGCGCAGGCTCGCCGTTCCAGGCAATGACATCGCCCTCCTCAAGGCCTGCAAGCACCTCGACCCGGCCGTCAAACTCCGGTCCCACGCGAATCTGGCGATAGTGCGCCACCCGATCGCCGTCGAGCAGATAGACGCCGGCCAGTCCGGCCCGCCAGACGATGGCCTCGCGCGGAATCAGCAGCGACGGTCGGCTGCCGAGAATGAAGGCCGTTTCCGCATACATGCCCGGATGAATATCGGCATCGGCCGGCAGGGCGATCTTGACCAGGAACTGATGCGATACCGGATCGGCGGCCGCGACCACCTGTCGCACCTTGCCATTCACGCGGCGATGAATGGCCGGGATCGTCAGCAACACGTCCGAACCTTCATGGATCTGCGAAACCCGCGCCTCCGAGACATGGGTCTCGACCAGCAGGCTGGCCGGATCCTCGATGATCAGGATTGGTGCACCCGGCGCGGCCAGATCGCCCTGCGACAGATGCTTGGCCACCACAACGCCGGCCACCGGCGAGCTCACCTCGGCATAGCCGAGCTGATTCTTCGCCTGCTCCACCTGCGATTTCGCGACCTTGTAGCGCAGGCGCACCTTGTCCGCCTGCTGCGGGGTCACCGCGCCGGCCTTGAGCAGGTCTTCATAGCGCCGCAGATCCGCCTCGGCGTCGGCCAGATCCGCCTTCGCCTGCAGCAGCGCCTGGCGCGCATCCACCGGATCCACGCGCACCAGCACCTGGCCGGCCTGCACCCGGTCGCCCTCGCGCACGAGCAGCTCGCGGATGTAGCCGGACAGGCGCGAGCTGATCGCCACACGATGATCCGAGGTGACATTGCCGCTGGTGACATAGAGCCTCGGCACCGGCTGCCTCTTCAGCTGCATCACCGTCGCCGTGCTGTTCACGGCAGGGGCCTGGGCATTCGTGGCCTCATCGGCGCAGGAGGCGAGCATTGCCAGCGCCATGATCATTCCAATCCAAAGCTTCATCGAATCACTCCTTCATCCAGCCGGCCAGCCGCCAGCAGCAGCGCGGCGCGGGCCAGCTCGACATCGTATTGCGCCTGGATGCGATTCAGCCGGGCCTGATCGAAACGCGCCTGCGCCGCGAGCAGATCCGAGGTCTTCTCCAGCCCCTGACGATGGCGCAGGGAGCGGATCCGCAGGGATTCCGAGGTCTGGGTTTCGGCGCGTGTTTCGCTGGCCAGCCGCTGCTCGGCCAGCTTCAGGCTTCGCCAGGCCTGGCGCACCTCGTTGGCGATGGCCACGCGCTTGTCCTCAAGCTGCAGCTGTGCGGACACGCGGTTCGCCTCGGCCGCGCGCATGCGGGCCCGATCTGCACCACCGGCAAACAGGTTCAGGTGGACGTTGGCACCGATCGTCGTATTGCGGTTGCCGAGCCCCCAGCGTGAATCGTTCCACTCCTGCTGCGCCATCAGCTCGACGTGCGGCAGCATGCCGGCACGGCTGACGGAGACCCCGGCCTCGGCCGCCTTCTCCTTCTCCTGCATCGCCAGCAGATCCGACCGGCCTTTCAGCGCCTGCTGCAGCAGCGCATCCGCATCCCGTACTTGCAGCTCGATGCCCGGCTCCGCCAGAGACTTCGCCTGCATTTCCACCCCGAGCACACGGCTTAACGCATCCCGACTGTTGTCCAGCTCGGCCTTCGCGGCATCGAGCTTCAGGCGGCTCTGCAGCAGATGCACCTCGGCATCCATGACATCGCTTTTCAGCGCCATGCCACGCCTGTTCAGCGCCTTCGCATCCTCGAACCGGCGCCTCGCGGCCTCCACGGCCCGCTCGCCAGCAGCCAGCGAGGCCTCGGCCTGTTTTGCGCGGAGGTAGGCAGCGACGGTCTGGAAGATGACCTGCTGGCGGCGGTATTGAAGCTCATGCGCGGAAGCCTCGGCCTGATGCGCGCTTTGCCTGCGCCCGGCCCAGTTGGCGCCACCGGCAAACAGCGGCATCGTCAGCCCCAGCCGTGTCGTATAAAGGCTGGTATAGGACGGATGATTCAGCGTCACCGGATTGAAATCAGCCGCCGTGACATTCTGCTGCTGCAGCTTCGAGCCGAAAACCATCAGCGGCGAATTGCTTCGCGCCACGCCCGTCTGCACATCGATGCGCGGCAGCAGCGCGGCCGTGGCCTGCTGCCGGCCAGCCTCGGCGGCCTGCTGCTGCTGTTCGGCCATGCCCAGCATGCGATTGTGGCTCAGTGCCAGCGCAACGCTCTGTCGCAGGCTCATCGCCTCTCCGGCCTGCAGCTGCCAGGGCATGGCCAGCATCGCGGCGACAAACATTAATAAATAACGATTTTCTGATATTCTGGCGCAAAAAAACATCTTACGACTTCCCGGCGGCCGGCTGGCAGGCTTCAGGGCAGTAGATATGCCGGAGTACATGCACCAGCTCCAGAAACTGCGGATTGGCGATGCGGTAGAAAACCTGCTGGCCGCGCTTCTCGTTGGTGATGATTCCCATCATGCGCATCTTGGCCAGATGCTGGGAGAGATTGGACTGCGATGCGCCGGTCGCCTGGATCAGCTCGTTGACGCACATCGGCCCGTCCATCAGATGACAGAGCACGGACAGGCGCACCTCGTGCGCGATCGCGCGCAGACCCTCGCTGGCCTGCTGGATATTCTCCTTGGGAATCAGATCCATGCGGCGAAGCTTAGTCGAACATTCGTATATTATCAAGTGCTAATCTTTCGTGGCCTCCTGCGCACCCTGGGAATGAAGCCCGGCACGCGGCTCCGGTAGTCCGCATAGGCCGGGTGATGCCGCAGCATCCTGGCCTCCTCGAGGCGGGCGCCGATGATGAAATACAGGCAGACGACCAGCGCCAGATGAAGGCTGTTCACGCTCTGCACGGGGCTGGCCATGAGCGCCAGCATCACGCCGGCATACATCGGATGGCGCATGTAGCGATAGGCGCCGCGCTCCTGGAATGGCTCGCCCTGCTCCGGCGCCGGCCGCCAGCCCAGGAAGATGCCGGCATCGAATCCGGCCAGCGCCCAGCAGGCGATGCCGAGCCCGACAAGCTGCAAAGCCATCAGAATCGCCCCGAATGCGCCTTCGACATGGTAAAGCGGCCGATCGGGAAGCGCATGCACGAACGCCAGCCAGGCGATGGTCATGATCAGCGCGAGGATCGAATAGGCCAGCCGATAGGCCTGCCGTCCGACGCCTCGCGCATAAAGAGCATCCTTGATGCGATCGCTGGCCAGCCCGCTGTGAATGACCGCGAACGCAAGCCCCGAAATCCAGATCCAGAGCGGACTCATGGCCTCGCCTTGCCACGCCGCCAGACTTCGAACATGGCCACAGCCAGCCCTACCGACCCGTACATCGCGCCAATGGTCAGCAGCATGTCCGAATTGAATCGGGCCAGAAACATGATCAATGTGATGATGGTTGCCAGAAGCGATACGATTCCGGTCAAAACGACGCCTGCCCGCGCACCCGTGCGATTGCGCAGGCGCCAGTTGGCTATGGATACAGCTAAAGAGACAAGCAAAAAGGTCATGCTGGAAAAGGCCGCGATGAACTCAAGCCCACCGAACCAGGCAAGCAGCAAGGTCAACACGGAAATGACGACGACGGCCAGCCAGGGGACCGCAACGCGATTTCGAAAGGAAAAGGGTCTTGGCATCTCATGCTGGGTTGCCATTTCAGCCATCATTCTCGAAGCGCCAAACATGGTCGCATTGATCGCCGATGCAGTGGCAAGCATCGCCGCCAGCGACACCATGACTCGACCGACATTGCCCAGCGACGGTTCAACTGCAATCGCCAACGCATATTCCTTGGCAGCAATCAGCTGATCCACCGGAATCGAGCCAACCGCGACAACCGACAGCAACACATACAGGAACGTAACAATCCCAATCGATGCATAGATACCCCGGGCAATATTCCGACCGGGGTCTTCGCTTTCGCACACAGCATTGGTAATCAGCTGGAATCCTTCAAATGCCACAAACACCAGCGCACTGGCCATCAACACGCTGGCAAGCCCCCGCTCGGGCAAGGTAAACCCAGAAGGCCGAATCGCCTGCAACCCCGCTATAGCCAGAATGCCCAGCAGCAGAACCTTGCCGTAAACGATAAGATCCTCCGTGACACCCGAAGTTCTGACCCCGTATAGATTGATCAGCGTGAACAGGCCAATAATGGCCACCGACAGGATTTCGCGCGCAAGCCCTGTGGCCGACTCACCCATCAGCTCAGCCGCATAGGCACCAAACGTGAATGCATAAAGCGCAAGCGTTCCGACATAGCCGACCACAACAACCCAGCCGACATAGGCACCAATCGCGGGATGTCGGGGGAAAGCGAATTCGAGATAGGTAAAGCTGGCTCCGTCACTGTGAAACGAGTTGGCCAGCCGGATATAGGAGTAGCCTGCCAGAAGAGCCAGGGCTCCTCCCAGGGCAAAGGCCACTGGCGCCAGCAAGCCGGAGATTTCCACCGCAAGCCCCATCACCGAAAAGATGCCGCCACCAATCATGCCGCCGACGCCGATGGCTATGAGCTCGCTGAGCCCCAGCTTCTGCTTCATCGCAACCTCCAATGAAAACTCCTTACGGATACAGTGTAGTAGCTACCGGGGATACCTGCAGCGCGCACAACCCTTGACAGATATTTTGCCCCCGCCCAAACTACCGACCGGTCGGTCGGGATGCGCGACCGGCCGGAACCCACGGAGGCAATATGAACGCGAATCAGGCAACCAGCATCGAGTCCGGCGACGGCCGCGAGAAGATCCTCGACGCGGCCGAATCGCTGTTCGCCTCGCACGGCTTCGAGGGCGCATCCATGCAGCAGATCGCCCGCGCCGCCGGCATCTCCAAGGCGACGATCTTTCATCATTTCGCCAGCAAGCAGGATCTCTACTGCGCCGTCATCCGCCGCGCCTGTGAGGGCACGTCGGCCCTGCTCGACGAATTCGCAGCACAGCCAGGCCACGAGCCGCTGGCGCAGCTCGCCGAATACCGCCGCCGCGACCTCAAGGAGGCGCTGGCCCACGGGCAGGTGTTCCGGCTGATCATGCGCGAGCTCACGCTTGGCGAGGAAGGCCAGGCCAAGGCGCTGGTGGATCAGGTCTTCGGCGAGCATTACCTGCTGCTGCGCCGCGTCGTCGAGCGCGCGCAGCAGGCCGGCAGCCTGCGCGACGATGCCGATGCCGGCGTGCAGGCCGTCGCCGTCGTCGGCCTGAATGCGATCCTGATGCTGATCTGGCCGGTGCTGAAGCATCTGCCGGATTCACCGTTCACCGACATCGAGACCACAGCCGAAACCGTCTACGACATGCTGCTCAACGGCATGAAGAAACAGGGAGAACCATCATGAGAAAGACGCTTGTCCGCATCCTGATTCCGGCCCTTATTCCGGCCCTGACGCCGATGCTCATCGCCGGCTGCTCGGGGGAATCGCAGGAGGGCCCGGAGAACATCCGCAAGATCCGCGTCACGACGGCGAAGGCCGAGCGCATGGACGTCGTGATCCATGAAACGACGATGGGCCGCATCGAGGATCCGCGCTTCACGACGCTGGCCGCCGAGCTGCCGGCGCGCGTGGAGAAGGTGCATGTCGATGTCGGTGACGAGGTCCGGCCCGGCCAGCTGCTGATCGAGCTGGACGACACCGACGCCAAGGCGGCGCTCGCCGCAGCCCGGGCGAACCTGGCACGCATTCAGGCGCAGCACGAAGCCCAGGAAAGGCTCGTGAAGCGCTATCACGAGCTGCTGCCGAAGCATTTCGTCTCACCCACGCAGCTGGATGCGGCCGAGGCGCAGCTGAAGGCGCTGGCGAGGCAGATGCGCGCTGCGCGCGCACAGCTGGAGCAGGCCAGGAACAACCTGAGCCGCACGCGCATCAAGGCGCCGGTGGCCGGCCGCGTGCAGCAGCGTTTCGTGGCCCCCGGCGATTTCATCGGCGTCGGCAAGCCGGTACTGAGCCTGGCGGCCAGCGGCGCGATGCATGTGACGCTGCCATTTCCGCAGGGGCTGCTCGGCCGCATCCGGCCCGACCAGGCCGTCGAGCTGACGGTTCCGGGGTCGGACGAGGTGATCCGCTCGCGCATCACCGAGGTGGCACCGGCCGTGTCGATGCGTTCGGCGGCCTTCGTCGCCCGCGCCGACCTGCCGCCGGGCGATCTGCCGCTGCATGCGGGCAGCAGCGTGCGCGCCCGCATCGAGGTGGAGCGTCATGCGAATGCCGTCGTCGTGCCGACCGGCGCGGTCGTGCTGCGCCCCGGTGGCAGCGTCGTCTACCGCATCGAGAACGGCGTTGCGCATGAGGTGCCGGTCGTGACCGGCGCGCGGCTGGATGGCCGGGTCGAGATCGTCCGCGGCCTGGACGGCACCGAGACGCTGGCGCTGGACGGCGCGGCCTATCTCACCGATCAGGCGGCCGTCAGCATCGTCACCGCGGAAGAAGGGGAAGGTTGACGATGTCGCTGCCTGAGATCTCCATCAACCGGCATGTGCTGGCCTGGATGCTGTCCGGGCTGCTGGTGCTCTTCGGCCTGATCAGCTATTCGCGCATCGGAGTCGACCGCTTCCCGACCGTGGATTTCCCGATGGTTTCGGTCACCACGGTGCAGATCGGCGCCGATCCGGAGGTCGTGGACGCGTCGATCACGTCGATCATCGAGGAAAAGGTCAACAGCGTGCCCGGCATCGAGCATGTGATCTCCTATTCCTCGCCCGGTGTTTCCGTCGTCACCGTGCAGTTCAAGCTGTCCAAGGATGTGGACGTCGCCTTCAACGAGGTGCAGGCCAAGGTCAACCAGGTGTTGCGCGACCTGCCGGACGGCAGCGATCCGCCGATCGTCGCCAAGGTCGAGATCGGTGCATCGCCCATCCTGTGGCTGGCGCTGACCGGCGATCGCACCTTGCAGCAGCTGAACCAGTATGCGCGCAACGTCATCAAGAAAAGGCTGGAGAACATCGCCGGCGTCGGTGAGGTCGTGATCGGCGGCGAACGCGAGCGCACGATCCGCGTCTGGCTGGATCTGGACCGCATGCAGGCGATGAATATCGGTCTGCCGCAGGTCATGGCCGCCTTCAGGCGCGAGCATGTGCAGTTCCCCGGCGGCTTCCTGACCGGCGGCAAGCGCGAATACATGATGAAGCTGGATCTCGAGTTCCATTCGCTGGACGAGCTGGCCGGGCTTGTCGTCGCCAGCCGCGACGGCGCCACGGTGCGCCTTGCCGACATCGCCCGCCTCGAGGACGGCCTGGCCGACTTCCGCCAGCTGGCGCGCTTCAACGGCCAGCCGGCGGTGGGCATCGGCCTGGTCAAGGTGACCGGCGCCAACGTCGTCGCCATCGTCGACGAGGTCAAGCAGCGGCTGAACGAGGAGATCCTGCCGCAGCTGCCGCCCGGCATGCACATCGACATCGCCTCCAACGATGCCGACATCGTACAGGGCATCGTCGACGGCCTGAAGGACCACCTGATCGAGTCGGTGATCTTGGCCACGTTGATCGTGCTCGCCTTCCTGCGCAACCTGCGCGCCACCCTCATCGTCTCCACGGCCATTCCGGTATCCATGCTGGCCTCGATCGCGGTCGCCTATTTCTTCGGATTCACGCTGAACCTGATGAGCCTGCTGGCGTTGCTGCTGTTGATCGGCGTCGTCGTCGACGATGCCATCGTCGTGCTTGAGAACATCTACCGCCACCGCGAGCAGGGTCTGGCCGGCGACTCGAGAACCGCGGCCATCAACGGCAGCCGTCAGGTCACGTTTGCCGTCATCGCGGCCAGCCTGACGCTGGTGTCGATCTTCGCGCCGGTCATCTTCATGGAGGGCATGATCGGCCGCTTCTTCAACGCCTTTGCCGTCACCGTCACCTTCGGCGTGCTGGCCTCGCTGCTGGTGGCGCTGACACTGGTGCCGATGCTGGCTTCGCGCTACATGCAGGTGGAACAGCATCATGGCCGCCTGTATGCGTTCTTCGGACGCATGTTCGAGACCATGGATCGCGGCTACCGCCGCTCGCTGGACTGGGTGCTGTCGCACCGCTGGAGCGTGCTCGGCGGCGCCATCGGCATCTTTCTCGCCAGCACATCGCTCTTCGGCGTCATCGGCAAGGGTTTCGTGCCCCAGGAGGACGAGGGCCGCTTCATGATCATCTTCAAGCTGCCGCTCGGCGCCTCGATCGCCGATGCCGACGCCAAGCTGCGCCGGATCGAGGCGGTGCTGAAGGACAATGACCATATCCAGAGCTATTTCACGGCCATCGGCCTGGGACAGCTCGGGCAGGTGAACCAGGGCATGGCCTTCGTGAAACTTACGCCGAAATCGCAGCGCGAGGCGCGCCAGTGGGAGATCCTTCCGGCCGTCCAGGCGCAGCTGGACCGCATCCCCGGCGTGACGGCCTTCGCCGTGAAGGTACCGATCGTCGGCGGCCAGCGCGGCGAGCCGCTGCAGTTCTCGATCACCGGCCCGAACCTCGACGAGGTCGCGCGTCTGTCGCAATTGATGAAACAGCGGCTGGCGCAGATCCCGGGCATCGGGCATCTGGATCTCGACCTGCAACTGGATCTTCCCCAGCTGCAGCTTGAGGTGGATCGCGAACTGGCCGCTCAGCTGGGACTGAGCACACTGGATGTGGCGCAGACGGCCGGCATCCTCGTCAGCGGCCTGGACATCGCCAAGTACAATGACCAGCCCGGCGACGGCCGCCGCTACGACATCCGCCTGCAGGCCGAGAAAGGCAGCCTGCTGTATCCGCAGGATCTGTCGCGCATCTATCTGCAGACGCCAGCCGGCGAGCGGGTGCGGCTGGACACCGTCGCCAGCTGGAAGGAGAAGCTCGGGCCGGCCGTGATCCAGAAGATGGACCTGCGCTATGCCGGCATGTTCTTCTCCGCCCCTGCGATACCTCTGGGCGCGGCCATCGAGAAGGTCAATGCCATCGCCGATGACATCCTGCCGCCGGGCTATCGCATCGTATACACCGGCCAGGCCTCGGAGTTCGGCAAGACCGCGAAGAACATGATGTTTGCCTTCGCCATCGCGCTGATGCTGGTGTTCATGGTGCAGGCCAGCCAGTTCAACTCCTTCGCGCAGCCCTGGGTGCTGATCCTGGCGCAGCCGATGGCCGTGGCCGGCGCCATCGCGCTGCTCGTCGTCACCGGACAGACGCTGAACATCTTCTCGATGATCGGCCTGGTGCTGCTGGTGGGGCTTGTGGCCAAGAACTCGATCCTGCTGGTGGATCTGACGAACCAGTTCCGCGCCGAGGGCATGGAGATTGACGAGGCGCTGAAGGCCGCCTGCCCGACGCGCATGCGGCCGGTGCTGATGACGTCGCTGACGATCATCTTCGCGATGCTGCCGACGGCGCTGGGCCTGGGCTCGGGCAGCGAGATGACCGTGCCGATGTCGGTGGCCGTGATCGGTGGCATGATTTCCTCGACGCTGCTGACGCTGGCTGTCGTGCCGGCGGCCTATTCGCTGCTTGAACATCGCCTGTCGAAACGGAGGTCCGCATGAAACGACTGATTCGCATGCTGCTGATTCCGGTTCTGCTGCCGTGGACCGCCATGGCCGCGGCGCCGCTGAGCCTGGAGCAGGCCATCCGGCTGGCTCTGGAACATGCGCCGGCCTATCTCGCCGATGCGGCGAAACGCGATGCGGCGCGCGAGGACGTGATTCTGGCGCGTGCCTGGCTGCTGCCCTACGTCCGGGGCACGGGCAGCTATACCCGCATGAAACAGAACTACAGCTACGATCAGGGCCTGGCCTTTCCGCTGCCGACCCAGCTGAGCTACGGTGACACGAAGCTGTCCGTCGAGCTGATCCAGCCGCTGTTCCATTACGATCGCTGGTCGGCCTGGCAGCAGGGAAGACTTGCCGATGAAGCCGCAGCCCTTGGGCTGAAGCTCGCGCGCCAGGGACTGATCCTCGAGGTCGCGTCACGCTTTGCCGATGTCGCGGCCGCCCGTGCCCGGCTCGAGGCGGTGAAGGCCAAGCACGCAGCCATGCGGCGGCTGGCCGAGATGACGGATGCAAGGATGGAGGCGGGGCTGGCAACGATCACCGAAAAACTCGAGGCCGAGAGTCGCGCCAGCCTGACCGAGGCCGAACTGCTGGATGCCCGCAAGGCCGATGAGCTGGCCCGGGCCCGGCTGGCCTCGCTGATCGGCACCGCGATTGGGCCCGATGTGCCACTGCGCCTGCCCACGCCGGCACCCACCCCGCAGCAGGACATCGAAAGCCGGGCCGGCGAACAGGCGCTGTCCGTTCTTCTGGCCGAAAAACAGTTCGAACTCTCCGACCGCGAGGTGGACAAGGCGGTCGGTTCGGCACTGCCGTCGGTGGATCTGGTGGCCGGGTACACCCGCGAGAAAACCACCGATGGCCTGTTCGGCGCCGGTTCCGTACGGCGTGACCAGCGCATCGGCATCCAGGTGGATGTGCCGATCTATGCCGGAGGCGGCACCTGGGCACAGCTGCGCAAATCGAAGAAACAGAAACTCGAGGCCGAACTCCGGCTTGCGGACGCCAGACGCGAGGCCGTGCTGACCGCGCGCGAGGCGGCCCTGAACCTGAAGGCGGCCCGGGCCAGGACCGAGGCGCTTAAGCGGGCGGTGAAGGCTGCCCGGGAGGCGCGCAATGCGGCCCAGACCAGCTACGAGGTCGGCCTGATGACCATCGTCGACTTGCTCGATGCCGAAAGCCGGCTGGCCGACGCGCGAAGCCAGCTGGCCGCGGCCGAGAGCGGACTGCTGCTGACCCGGCTGCAGCTGGCCGCGAGCATCGGCGGGCTGGATACGGCGCATCTGCCGCTCGGACATGGCGAAGCGGAAGCCGATGATTCATAATCGGGATGATGCGCCGTTTTCTGCCCCCCCTGATGCTGCTCGCCGCCTGTTCCCCGCAGGCCGAGGACGGCATTCACGGCTATCTGGAAGCGGACTATGTGGACCTTGCCGCCGAGGTGGCCGGCAGGCTGAAGACCTGCGCCGATGAAGGGACCTGGCTTGTGGCTGGCTCTGCGGCCTTCGATCTGGATGCGGCGCCGGAATCCATCGAACTGACACAGCGGCAGGCCGAGGCCGCTGCACTGCAGGCCCGGCGCAAGGAGGCCGAAGCGGGGCTTAAGCTGGCGCGGCTTGAGCGGGATCGCCTGCAATCCCTGCAGCAGAAACACTTTGTCAGCCGCGAGGACCTGGATCGGGCCGAGGCCGCCGTCGAACAGGCCGAAGCGGCGCGCAAGGCCGCAGATGCCTCGCTGAAGGCCGCCGAGGAAGGCATCCGCCGGCTGCGCTGGCTCATCAAACAGAAACGGCAGGTCACAAGCCAGCCCGCACGCGTCGAGCGCTGCTTCTTTGAGTCCGGCGAATGGGTCGCCCCCGGCCGCCCCGTCGTTCGGCTGCTGCCGCGCGGCAGCATCAAGGCCATCGTCTATGTGCCGGAAGCTCGGCTTTCGTCCATCGCGCCGGGCGATACATTGAAGCTGCATGTCGACGGCCGGACGGAGCCGATCGAAGCCAGAATCCGCCACATTGCCGCCGAACCGGAATTCACGCCGCCGGTCATCTATTCCGAGGATACGCGCGCTTCTCTCGTCTATCGTGTCGAGGCCGAGATATCGCCGCAGCAACAGCGGCAGCTGCATCCCGGCCAGCCGGTGGATGCCGAGCTTCCCTGAACCCGACATGCAGGCCGTCGAGGTCCATGAACTGGGCAAGGCCTTCGCCGGCAGGCCGGCGGTACGCAGTCTGAGCCTCAGCATCGGCCGCGGCGAACTCTTCGCCTTTCTCGGCCCCAACGGCAGCGGCAAGACAACGACGATGCGCATGCTCTGCGGCCTGCTGACGCCGGATCATGGCACCGGTCAGTGCCTCGGCTTCGATCTGCGACGCCAGCAGCGCGGCCTGCGGCCGTTGATCGGCTACATGTCGCAGCATTTCAGCCTGTATGACGATCTGACCGTCGAGGAGAACCTGCGCTTTGTCGTGCGCGCCTTTGCGATGCCGAAGAAATCCGCGACCGATGACATCGAACGCATCATCGAACGCTTCGCGCTGCAGCCGCACCGGCGCAAGCTCGCCGGCGCGCTCTCCGGCGGCTGGAAGCAGCGGCTTGCGCTTGCCTGCGCGCTGCTGCACCGGCCGCAGCTGCTGCTGCTCGATGAGCCGACCAGCGGCGTGGATCCGGAGGCGCGCAGCTTCTTCTGGAGCATCATGCAGGCCGAGGCCGCGGACGGCATGACGGCGATGATCAGCACGCATTACCTCGACGAGGTGCAGCAGTACTGCGATCGCATGGCCTATATCCTCGATGGCGAGATCCGGGCCTGCGGCACGCCGGCCGAGGTCATCGCCGAATCGGGGCTGCATGC
>CAZDLB010000008.1:0-4730 GCA_964505995.1 uncultured Zetaproteobacteria bacterium | reverse complement strand
CTGGCCGGCATGATGGCCAAGGAATTCGTGCAGATGCGCCGCGATCGCATGACCTTCGCGATGATGCTCGGCATTCCCATCATTCAGCTGACGCTGTTCGGCTATGCGATCAATACCGATCCGAAGCACCTGCCCACGGCCGTCGTCGTGCATGAAAGCACGCCGGCCACGCGTTCCATCCTGGCCCGCATCGAGAATACCGGCTATTTCCGCATCCTGCCGGGCGCGTTTGCCGCAGCCGAGGCCGATGCGATGCTGCGGCGCGGGCAGGTGCAGTTCGTCATCCGCTTTCCGCCTCGCTTTTCCGAGAGCCTGGCGCGCGGCGAACGGCCGGCGCTTCTCGTTGCGGCCGACGCGACGGATCCGGTGGCGTCCGGTAATGCGCTGGCTGCTGTCGCAGCACTCGGCGCGACGGACGCAACACGTGCTCCACCTGGCGGCTTCGAGGTGCGCATCCACCGCCGCTACAATCCCGAGGGCATCTCGCAGTACAACATCGTGCCCGGACTGATGGGCGTGATCCTGACGATGACGATGGTGCTGGTGACGGCCGTGGCCATCACGCGCGAACATGAAAAGGGCACGATGGAATACCTGCTGGTCACGCCGGTGCGTCCGATCGAGGTCATGATCGGCAAGCTCGTGCCCTACATCTTCGTCGGCTATATGCAGGTGGCCCTGATCCTGGTCGCCGCGATCGAGCTGTTTCATGTGCCGATCCGCGGCAGCATCCCGCTGGTGCTGACGCTGATGCTGCCGTTCATCGCGGCCAACCTGGGGCTTGGCATCACGATCTCGACGCTGGCCAAGAACCAGATGCAGGCGATGCAGATGAGTTTTTTCTTCTTTCTGCCCTCGATCCTGCTATCGGGATTCATGTTTCCATTCCGCGGCATGCCCGACTGGGCGCAATGGCTGGGCGAGGCGCTGCCGCTGACGCATTTTTTGCGCATCGTGCGCGGCATCCTGCTCAAGCAGAGCAGTGCCGCCGATATCCTGCCCGAGCTCTGGCCGATTCTGGCCTTCTTCCTCGTGGCCATGAGCATCGCCGCGATCCGCTATCGCCGCACGCTCGACTGAACCGGAAGTTCTAAGGCTAAAAAGGATCAGTCTGCCCTTCCGTAGCCCCCGCCACCCGGCGTTTCCACGCGCAGGCGCTGTCCCTTTCTGAGAAGCAATGCGGCCTTGCCCGGCAGCTCTTGTTGCCTGCCGTCGGCATCCAGCAGCAGATTGCGGCCGCAGGCGCCCGGCATGCCGCCCTCCAGCGCATAGGGCGGCTGCATCCGGCGCTCGCTGAGCAGCGAAAGCCGGCAATCCTCCAGTGCCAGCCATTCGCGACACAGGCCATCGCCGCCGCGATGACGGCCTTTGCCGCCGGAGCCGCGTCGTATCGCATAATGCGTGATCCTGAGCGGATAATGCATCTCCAGCGTTTCGATCGAGGTGTTGCGCGTGTTGGTCATGTGGCATTGCACCGCATCGATGCCCGGTCCGGCCGCATGCGCGCCCATGCCCCCGGCCAGGGTTTCGTAATAGACCCAGGAAGGGCCGGTATCGGCCGCGGCAAAGATGACATTGTTCATCGTGCCCTGGGCCGCCGCCGGAATGCGCTCGGGCAGGGCCTGATGCAGGGCTCCGAGAACGACATCGACGATGCGCTGGCTGGTCTCGACATTGCCGGCGGCCACGGCGGAGCCCCGCGCGGCATGCAGCAGCGACGGGTATGGCACTTGCAGCTCCAGGCAGCGGAAGATGGCCGAGGTCTGTGCGGTTTCGGGCGGCATCAGGCAGCGGAATGCATAGCAGACCGCGGCGGCCGTGACCGACAGCGGACAGTTCAGCGGCCCGTCGCAGGGGCCGGCACTGCCCGTGAAATCGAGATGCGCGGTATCCCCACGGATGTCGATGCGCACGCGAATCGGCAGCGGCCCGTTCCCGAGACCATCGTCCTCGAGCGCATCGGCAAATTCGTAACGGCCATCGGGTATGCAACGGATGGTTTCCCGGCCGTAGGCCTCGCTGGCCGCCAGCAATCTGGCAAAGGATAAGGAACAGTCGCTGGCCTTATGAAGCTCACGCAGACGATGGATGCCGCAGGCCACGGCTGCGCGCTGGGCGGCAAGATCGGCCAGTCGTTCATCGGCATTGCAGGCGCGTTCCAGCAGACCCTGGAGCGCCTGCGGCTGCTCCCGGCCTTCGCGCCACCAGAGCATCGGCGGAATCACGACGCCCTCGTCATCCAGCCGGCTGTGCAGACCCATGGAGCCGGCCGTGCGTCCGCCGACATCGGCGTGATGAGCCCGGCTGGCCGCAAAGCCGATCAGCACACCGGCATCGAACACCGGCGCCACGACCGTGATATCCGGCAGGTGGGTGCCGCCGAGAAAGGGATCGTTGAACAGCACGATATCCCCGTCCCGCCAGTCCATGCTTCCGACGACATCACGCATGCACCAGGCCATCGAACCCAGATGCACCGGGATATGCGCCGCCTGCCCGACCAGTTCGCCGGCCGCATCGAAAAGCGCGCAGGAATAGTCCTCGCGATCCCGGATGTTCGGCGAGATCGCACTGCGGCGCAGAACGGCACCCATCTCGTCGCAGATGGCATTGATGCGATGCGCGAAAAGGCTGAGCTCGATCGCGTTCATGCGCCGTCCCCGAGAAGCAGATGCCCGTGCGGCGACACCCTTGCCTGCCAGCCCGGCGCCAGCCACAGCGTCGCCGTGTCCTCAAGCACCAGGGCCGGGCCACGCAGGCAGTGGCCGGGCAGCAGCGATCCCCGCTGATAATGCGGCACCTCGCCATGGCTTATGACATGCGAATGCCCAGAGGGTCGGGCCTCGGAGCCGGCCTGCGCAAGTTCGGGAAGCCGCAACGGCGGCGTATCCGCCCAGGCCCGCAGCCGCAGCGTCATGACCTCGAGGCCACGTTGCAACGCATGGCCATAGGCCTTCTCATGCGCCTCGGCGAACCGCTGCTGTAGCCGCTGCACATCGTTCTCCCAGGGCAGGGTGAGATGGAAGCCCTGGCCGATGTAGCGGATATCGGCCAGGCGCTCCGTGTGCAGCTGCAGGTCCGGCATGCGCTGCTGCGCCTCGCTCTCAAGCTCAAGAAACAGCCCCTCGGCCTCCGACATCGCCTGGGCATCATCGAGAACGAGCCTGCGGCTGCGCGACAGATCGCACTGGCGGCGTCCGGCCAGCATGCCCAGCGCCGAGAATGCGCCGCTGCCCGCAGGCAGGATCACCTCGTGCATGCCCAGGGACTCGGCCAGCGCACAGGCATGCAGACCGCCGCCGCCCCCGAAACAGAGCAGTGCAAACCCGGCCGGATCGTGGCCCCGCTGCACCGACACCACGCGCAGGGCTGCGGCCATGTTTTCCTCGGCCACACGGATGATGCCGGCCGCCATGGCCGGGGCATCCAGTCCGAATTCCCGCCCCAGCCCGGCCACCGCCGCATGCGCAGCCTCCACGTCCAGCGGCATGCGCCCGGCCAGGCGTGCCGAGGGTGGGATATGTCCGAGAACCACATGCGCGTCGGTCACGGTCGGGTGCTCACCGCCGCGACCGTAGCACGCAGGCCCCGGCTCGGCTCCGGCCGACTGGGGGCCCACGCGCAGCAGCCCCGCGGCATCGCGCCAGGCCAGCGATCCGCCGCCGGCGCCGATGGTATGGATATCCAGCATCGGTACCGCCACCGGCATCCCGTCGATCGAGCCCTCGCTGGTGATCTGCGGCTCTCCGTCAAGCAGGGCCACGTCGGTGCTCGTGCCGCCCATGTCGAAACTGAGCAGCCTGGGCCGGTCGAGCTGATCGCCGACCATGCGCGCCGCCACCAGCCCGCCGGCCGGGCCGGAGAGCACCATGCGAACCGCATGGCGACCGGCCTCCTCCACATCCATCACGCCGCCGGTGGAATGCATGATGAACAGATGCCGTGGCGACACACGCTTTTGCAGCCGTTGCAGATAGCGCTGCACCAGTGGCCCGACATAGGCATTGAGGAAGGTGGTCGAGGCGCGCTCGTATTCGCGGTATTCCGGCAGCACCCGGTGGGACAGCGATGCAAACACATGATCCGGCAGCACTGCGGCGAGCTCGGACTCCTGGATCGGATTCAGAAACGAGAACAAGGTGCAGATGGCCACGGCCTCATAATCGCCGGCGCGCTCGGCCAGCGCCTGAAGGCTTTCCTCATCGATCGGCTCCACGAGACATCCGTCAGCATCTACGCGACCGCCCACGCCCAGACAGTCCTCGGCTGGCAGCAGCCTGCCATATGGCTCCGGCGTCAGATTGTAGAGCTCGCGGCGCACCTGCCGGCCAAGGGCCAGCAGATCCTCCAGGCCCCGGTTGGTCACGAACAGCGTGCGTACACCCTTGCGCTCGAGCACCGCATTCGTGGCCACGGTGGAGCCGTGCACCAGATGCAGCGATCCGGCATCCAGCCCGAGGGACCGGATGCCGTTCAGAATGGCGCGCGAAGGATCATCCGGCGTGGACAGCTGCTTGTGAAAGCGCACGCCATCGGCGTCGCAGACGACAAAATCGGTAAAGGTTCCACCACAATCCACGCCGACCAGCATGGGCCGAATCTAGCCCCATTCGTTCACGAAATCAGGCCCGACAATTCCGAATATGCTCTCTGTGCCGGATCGGCAGCCCATGGTCAGGAAAAATGGCGCACCCTAGAGGATTCGAACCTCTGGCCTCTGCCTTCGGAGG
>CAZDLB010000007.1:0-26168 GCA_964505995.1 uncultured Zetaproteobacteria bacterium | reverse complement strand
CCAGCGACAGGGTGGTTAACAGCCACCTGCTCTACCGACTGAGCTACCGGGGAATAAGGAGCGCGAAACTTAGGTAGCCGGCCTGCCGATGTCAACGCCCAATCCGGCCCGGGAAGATGCGGGCGCCGACACGGGCCGAAGCCCAGGCTGAACGGCTCGCGAAGCGCGCATGCCGGGGCGCGCGATCCTGTGCTATCATCCGCTTGACCGGCCGGCTGAGCGGCCCGACGGCAGCGGCCCGGAAACAAGGCCGCCGGCACCGTCCGCGAGCGCGGGAAAAACCGATGCTTGCCACATGGGGGTAAGGCTTGCCAATATACGGTTTAACTGGCACTTACGCAGACGACATGCTATATTGCATGAACATGGAGGGGCAATACCTTTGAATCAGGGCGCTTTTTGGAAATCAGACTGGTTTATCGGCACGGTCGTCACCGTGCTGTTCCTGCTGGCCTATCTCACGGGTTTCGGCCCCCTGCGCAGCCTGGAATATCAGGCCTACGACATGGGCGTGCGCGCCAGCGCCCATGCCCCCGACGACCGCATCGTCATCCTCGCCATCGACGATGACTCCATCGACCGCATCGGCCGCTGGCCCTGGTCGCGCACCGTCATCGGCAACATGATCAGCAAGCTTTCCGAGGCCGGCGCGCGTCTGATCGGCGTGGACATCTTCTTCAACGAACCGCAGCAGCCCCCCGCCGGCCTCAGCTCGCAGTATCAGCTGGCCGAGATTCTCCGGCAGCAGGGCAAGATCAAGGAAGCCGAGAAGATCATCGCCGAGGCCCGGGCGCTGGACGGGGACCGCGTGCTGACCCGCGCGGTACGCGAATCCGGCAACACGCTGCTGCCGATGTTCTTCGATCTCGGGACACCCCGCGGCAAGCCGGACAGCGAGCTGCCCGAATACATTGCGCGCATGACCATCAATGCCATCAGCGACGGGGACGGAGCCGCCGCGCCGATCTCGGCGACCCGGCTGCGCTATCCGTTTGCCGCGCTGGCCGAGGCCGCGGCCGGACTCGGGCATCTGAACAGCCTGATCGACAGCGACGGAACCGCGCGCACCGAACCGCTGGCCATCGAATACTACGGCAACTTCCTTCCCTCGATGTCGCTGGCGATGGCCGCGCGCGATCTGAACCTGGGCATGGACAACATCCGCATCAATCTGTCCGGACAGATCGAACTGGGCGCGCTGAATATCGTCACCGATCCGCAGCTGCGCATCTATCCGGCCTTCTACCAGGACGCGAACGGCGAGGGCTTCACCACCTATTCCTTCTATGATGTGCAGTCCGGCCGCATCCCGGCGCGAACCTTCAAGGACAAGATCGTGCTCATCGGCACGACGGCCACCGGCATCGGCGATACGCTGATCACGCCGGTCAACAACCAGATGACGGGCGTGGAGTTCAATGCCCATGTGCTGCAGAGCATCCTCAACGAGGAATTCTTCACGCGGCCCGGATGGGCCGTTCTCGTCGAGCTGGGACTGCTGCTGCTCGTCGGCCTGTATCTGATCCTGCTGCTGCCGCGCCTGGGGCCCGGCATGGGCGCCCTGCTTTCCGTCGTCCTGCTGCTGCTGCTCTTCGCCGCCGGCTTCGTGGCGCTGACCGGCTCCTACACCTGGCTGCAGACGATGACCGCCGCGGTGATGCTGTTCCTGGGCCATGTGCTGCTGACGACCAAGCGCTACTTCGCCAGCGAGGAGGACCGCCAGAAGGTGTCGGCCGATTCCGCCGAGACGAACAAGATGCTGGGGCTTTCCTTCCAGAGCCAGGGCATGCTGGACATGGCCTTCGACAAGTTCCGCAAATGCCCGGTCAATGACGACATGCTGGCCGTGCTCTACAACCTGGCACTGGATTTCGAACGCAAACGCCAGTTCAACAAGGCGCTGTCCGTCTACGAATACATGGCCGAGCACAACGCCGGCTACAAGGACATCCAGGCGCGCATGGAGCGTGTGAAGAATGCCGGCGAGACGATGATCTTCGGCTCCTCGACCACCGGCGGCGGCATGTCCACACTGCTGATCACCGGCGGTGCGAAGCCGACGCTCGGGCGCTACGAGATCATCAAGGAACTCGGCAAGGGCGCGATGGGCACGGTCTATCTCGGCAAGGATCCGAAGATCAACCGCGAGGTCGCCATCAAGACGATGGCGCTGAGCCAGGAGTTCGAGCCCGATGAGCTCGAAGAGGTCAAGGAACGCTTCTTCCGCGAGGCCGAAACGGCCGGCATGCTCAACCATCCGAACATCGTCACGATCTTCGATGCCGGCGAGGAACACGATCTGGCCTATATCGCGATGGAATATCTCAACGGCACGGACCTGTCGGCCTATACGAAACCCGGCAAGCTCTTCCCCAAGCCGGCCGTGCTGAAGATCGTCGGCAAGGTGGCCGAGGCGCTGAACTACGCCCATGCCCAGGGCGTGATCCACCGCGACATCAAGCCGGCGAACATCATGATGCTGAAGAACAAGACCATCAAGGTCACCGACTTCGGCATCGCCCGCATCACCGCCTCGAGCAAGACCAAGACGGGTGTCGTGCTCGGCACGCCGTCGTACATGTCGCCGGAGCAGCTCTCCGGCAAGCATGTGGATGGCCGCTCGGATCTGTTCTCGCTCGGCGTGATGCTCTACGAGATGCTCACCGGGGTGCGTCCGTTCCGCGGCGATTCGATGGCCACGCTGATGTTCCAGATCGCCAACGAGCCGCATCCGGATATCCGTGAGCATTGCCCGGAGCTGCCGGAATCGGTCAGCAAGCTGATTGACAAGGCCCTGGCCAAGGATGTCGAACAGCGTTTCGCGACCGGCAACGAAATGGTCCGGGCCATCATCCAGTGCCTGCGCGACATGCAGGCCAAGGGAGGGAGCTGACATGGCTGGCCTCGAGATGCATGCGATGACGGATGTGGGCGTGAAGCGCAGCCACAACGAGGACTGCGTCGGCATCCTCCCGTCACACGGAATCGCCGTGCTGGCCGACGGCATGGGCGGTCACAACGCCGGCGAGGTGGCCAGCTCCATGGCCATCGAGTTCACGACCCGGCTGCTGAAGGAAAAGCTCTCGAAGATCAAGATGGCCGAGGTCAATGAGGAAACCGGCTTTACCGGCGAGTCGATGCTGGTACGCGAGGCCGTGAGCCTGGCCAATGATGCGATCTACGATGTCGCGCAGAACAGGCCGGAATGCGCCGGCATGGGCACGACGATCGTCGTCGCGGTCTTCTATGCCGATCGCGTCACCGCCGGCCATGTCGGCGACTCGCGCATGTACCGCCTGCGCGATGACGTGCTGACCCATGTGACCGAGGATCACTCGCTGATTCAGGAGCAGGTCCGCCGGGGGCTGCTGACCGCGGATGACGCCCGCAATTCCTCGATCAAGAACCTCGTCACGCGCGCCCTGGGCGTCGAGCCCGGGGTGGAGCCGGACATCGTCGAGGACATCGTCAAGGCCGGCGATATCTACCTGATGTGTTCCGACGGCCTGACGGATGTCGTCCCGGATGAAGCCATCCGGCTGACGCTGACGCAGTACAGCCACGACCTGCGCAAGGCCGGCGCCCAGCTGATCCAGCTGGCCAACGATGCGGGCGGTCCCGACAACATCTCGGTGATCCTGATCCGCACACCCAAGAGTTTTAATCGTTCGCGTGGTATCATTTCGCGACTGTTTGGAAAATGACGCAACAAACCTGCCCGATGGAGGAGTGCCATGGCCAGTAAACTGATACTCAAGTTCAAGGACTCGGTGATTTCCGAATGTCCGCTCGACCGTGAAGAAACCACCATCGGACGAAAGCCGGAGAACACGATCCATATCGACAACCTGGCCGTGTCCGGCCGGCACGCGCGGGTGCTGAAGATCGGCAACAAGGCCATCCTCGAGGATCTGGGGAGCACGAACGGCACCTTCGTGAACAACAAGCAGATCACCAAGCATGTGCTGCAGCACGGCGACAACATCACCATCGGCAAGCACTCCCTGGTCTTCGTCAACATCGACGAGAAGGAAGCACCCGCGGCGCCGGCGCAGGAAGAAGAAGATCACATGGACAAGACGATGGTCATCTCGCCGCAGGCCCGGGCCGCGATGACACCGCAGGGGGAATCACGGACCGGCATGGTCATGCCGCTGGCCGGCGTGCAGATCCTGGCCGGCCCGATGCAGGGGCGCAGCTTCGACCTGACCGCGTCGCTGACCAGCGTCGGCAAGGGCGACAACTGCAAGATCAAGGTCAAGGGCCTGACCGTCGGCAAGCAGGCCGCCGTCATCACCCGCCGGCCCACCGGCTATCACATCGCCCATCTGGAAGGCCTGGCCAAGCCCAAGGTCAACGGCGAGACCGTTGGCGATTCGCCGCGCACGCTCAAGGACGGCGACGTCATCGAGATCGGCGATACGAAGATGGAGTTCTTCATCAAGGAGGAATAGGCCCCGATCCAGGCCTGTCCCTTTCCGCCCGGGATTTCAGCAGCGCACGTTGACGTCGAACAGCCGGGCATGCTCTTCAAGCGCGAAACGATCCGTCATGCCGGCGATGTAGTCGGCGATGGCCCGCGCCTGCGCGGCCTCGCCACCGCCGGCCTGCTCGATGTTCCGCTGCTGCGGATCGGGCAGCATGGCCGGCCGCTCCATGTAGGCCTGGAAGAGATCGCGGATCACGCGTTCGGCCTTGCTGGCCATGCGCACGACGCGGTAATGCCGGTACATGTTGCGATACAGATAGCGCTTGAGCTCGCCGTTCATCTGGCGCACCGGCCGGGAGAAGCCGACGAGCACGTGGCCGGCCCGGCGCACATCCTCGAAGCTTTCGACGCCGGCCTGCTGCAGGCGCCGATGCGTTTCCTCGATCACATCGACGATCAGATGATTGATCATGCGCCGAACCGTTTCATTGACCTGCAGCCGTTCCGGCGCATCGGGAAAGCGGCTCTCGACCTCGGTGAAATGCCGATCGAACAGCTCCAGGGACCTTAAGCCCTCGATGCTGAGCATGCCGGCGCGGTAGCCGTCGTCGATGTCGTGGTTGTTGTAGGCGATCTCGTCGGCCAGATTGCCGATCTGCGCCTCCAGCGACGCCTGCTCGCCGAGGCTGAAATGCTCCAGATCGCGGTTCTTCGGCTGATCGAAGGCCGAATGATGCTTGACGATGCCCTCGCGCGTTTCATAGCTCAGGTTCAGGCCCGGAAAGCCCGCATACTTGCGCTCCAGCTTCTCGACGATGCGCAGCGACTGCCGGTTGTGCTCGAAGCCGCCATACGGCTGCATGACCGCATCCAGCGCGTCCTGCCCCGAATGCCCGAACGGCGTGTGCCCGAGATCATGCGCCAGCGCCACGGCCTCGGCCAGGTCCTCGTGCAGGCGCATGGCACGGCAGATCGAGCGGGCGATCTGCGCCACCTCCAGCGAATGCGTCAGCCGCGTCCGATAGTGATCCCCCTCGTGATTGACGAAGACCTGGGTCTTGTATTCCAGCCTGCGGAAGGCGGTGGAATGGATGATGCGGTCGCGGTCGCGCTGGTAGGGATTGCGATGCTCCGATTCGGGCTCGGGATAGACCCTGCCGCGCGAATGGCTGCTGCGGCAGGCGTAGGCGGCCAGGGAATCCTCGTAATTCACAGGGCCGACCGCATCATGTCCAGCGCCTGCAGCGCCGCATCCCTGGGCGATGCGGCCCGGATGATCGGCCGGCCGACGACGAGATAATCCGACCCGCCGGCAACGGCCGCGGCCGGATCGGCGATGCGCTTCTGATCGCCGACATCCTGACTCCCCCAGCGGATGCCGGGCGTAACGGTGATGCAATCATCGCCGCAATGCCGCTTGATCGCGGCTGCTTCCCATACGCTGCAGACCACGCCATCCAATCCGGCCTCGCGGGCCATCCGCGCCCGCTCCAGCGCCACGCGGGCCGCATCCTCCTTCGGCATCGGATCGCTGGTCAGCACGGTCACGGCAATCGTCTTCATCTGCGGGAAGGCCGCGGACGCCTCCGCGGCCGCGCGCAGCATCTCAGGTCCGCCACCGGCATGCACATTGACCATGTCCACGCCGAGCCTGCCGGCGCTCTCGATGGCCTGCGCGACGGTGTTCGGGATGTCATGAAACTTCAGATCGAGAAAGACCCGGTGGGATTCCACCATCCGCCGAACCAGTTCCGGCCCTTCGGCGACGAACAGGCGCAGGCCGATCTTGAACCAGCCGACGGCATCGCCAAGCGTATCGCGCAGCTCCAGCGCCTGCTTTCGGTTCTCGACATCCAGCGCCACCATCAGGCGATCTCGAATCCGGGCTTCCATTCAGATCTTCTCCTCGCGTTTCGGGTGCATGCTTCCCCATGCATGGCATTGCGGGCACTGCCAGCGCATCTCCACGACCTCGACACCGCAGATCTCGCAGGCGTAGTTCCGGGCCAGCTTCTGCCACTGACGGGCAAAGCCGACATGGGCATCGTCCTCCTCGCCGATCATCGCCATCAGCCGCAGCGAGTTGCGCAGGCAATCCGGCTCGTAGCCCTGCTCACGCACCCACGCGGCCGCCTTTTCGCGCCCGTCCTCGCGCAGCCTTTCCGCAAGCCAGGCCAGAAACAGCTCGGAATCTCCCGAGGCTTCCCACAGCCGCTGCAGCAGCGCTTCCCCGTGCTTGCGGTAGAACGAGCCATGGCCGACGATCAGCGGCACCAGCAACGGGAAATGCTCGCGCGAATGCTGCCAGCAGGCCTCGAGCGATGCCACGGCATCCGCGAAATTGCCACCGGCCAGTTCCAGCTCGATCTCGACCATGCGCGCCGGCGCACAGGCCGGATCCAGTTCCAGCGCCCGACGCGCATGCTCCCGGGCGCCATGCCGGTCCCGCCTTTCGAGGCAGCGCCGGGCCATCTCGGCCAGCAGATAGGCGCGATGGCTGCCGTAGGATTCCCCGCGCACCTGCTCCAGGCGCGTCAGCAGTTCTTCCGCCTCCTCCCATTCGCTGCTCTGCTCGCGAATGCGCAGGCAGGCCTCCAGCGCGCCGGTATGATCCGGCTGAAGTTCCAGCGCATGGCCGTACTGGCGCAGCGCCCGATCCAGAAGCCCCCCGCTCTGGAAATCCCGGGCCAGCGCCAGATGCGCCTGCAGCACCATCGATTCGGGCAGGTCGGGCCGGGCCAGAAGGTTCTGATGGATGCGCACCGCGCGGCCGATCTCGCCCTTGGAACGGAACATCTCGCCCAGCGCCATGTAGACATCGGCCGCCTCCGAACGCAGGCGGGCGACCTGTACCATCTCCTGCAACGCCCGATCGGGCTCGTCGGAGAGCAGATAGTTGATGCCGCGCAGCAGAGGCGAGATGCGCGCATCCTCCCGCGGCTGCTCCTCCTCGGGAGCCTTCTCCGGGCGCAGCAGCAGCGCCACCAGCACCACCAGCGCCGCGGCGGTAATCGCCAGCAGCAGCGTGTTCATACGTCGTCTTGCAGCGGGATGTTGCGCAGGTTCTCGACTTCCTTTCTCAGCTGCTCATGCTCGGCGCGCAGCCACTGAATCTCCTGCTTGTGCTTGCGCCTGGAAAAGCTGAGCGCCAGCACGCCGCCGGCAAAGCCCAGAAGAAAGGCCAGAAACACCGGCACATACAGCGGCACCGGCAGACTGCTCAGACCGAGAAAATGAACCTGCACCGGCAGCTGATTGCCGATGGCGAACATCGTCGCCAGCGAGGTCAGCACGATGAGGACAAGGATATTGATCCAGTTCATCGCTTGCAGCCCGTGCTAGCGGCGGGCGTTCTGGTCCACCCGTTCGCGCAATTCCTTGCCCGGCTTGAAGTGTGGCACCACCTTGGCCGGCACATGCACCGACTCGCCAGTCTTGGGATTGCGGCCGATGCGGGCATTGCGGTGCTTGGTCGTAAAGCTGCCGAAGCCCCGAAGCTCGACGCGGTCGCCATCGGCCAGAGCATCGCCGATGGCCGAAAAGATCGTATTGACCACCACCTCCGCTTCACGCCGGGTGATGCTCCCCTGCTTCTCGGCTATCATTTCCACGAGTTCAGACTTCGTCATAAGGCCACCTCCCGCCACCTCACTTTAGTTCAATGGACGCGGACTGCAAGCCCGACCGCCAGTTCCCGCGGCTCAGGAATCCTTGCCGCCCTTGGCGGTCTTTCCGGAGTCTTCCTTGCCGCCCGCCAGCGCATCGCCGCGGCCCAGCAGCTTGCGCTGCAGTTCCAGCGCCAGCGCCGACGGCGTATCGTCCTTGGCCGCCTGCTTCGCATAGTTGCGCACCGCATTGCGCTCCTCGTCGCGCAGATGCTGGCGCACCGACAGCTCCACCTGACGGCGCTTGCGATTGATATCGGTGATCTTGGCCTCGACGCTGTCGCCGACATTGAGCTCGCCGTATTCGCGCGGCACCTCGCGCATCGGCAGAAAGGCCTGCACCCCCTCGGCCAGTTCGACAATGGCGCCGGAGGGTCGCAGCTCCGCGATCGTGCCGTTCACGGCCTGACCGCGGCGGACCCCGGCGAGGAAGACCTCGAACGGATCATCGGTCAGCTGCTTGATGCCAAGCGAAATCCGCTGCTTCTCGACATCCACGCCCAGCACGACGGCTTCGACCTCCTGGCCCTTCTGATACTCCTTCAGGACCTCCGCCCCCTTGCGCTCCCAGGACAGGTTCTCCAGATGCACAAGGCCATCCAGTCCGTCCGCGACCGGCACGAAGAAGCCGAAATCGGTGATGTTCTTGATCCGGCCCCTGACCCGGGAACCCACCGGATGCTCGCTGAGCCAGACCTGCCAGGGGTTCTCGGTCACGCTCTTCAGGCTCAGGCGGATGCGACGCGCCTCGGCATCCACTTCAAGCACCGCGACATCGACGACATCCCCTTCGGAGAGCACTTCGGCAGGCCGGATATCCCGCTTCGTCCAGCTCAGCTCCGAACGATGGATCATGCCTTCAATGCCCGGCTCCAGTTCGACCACAGCCCCGAAATCCAGCAGCCGGCGAACCGTGCCGGTCAGACGCATGCCGGGCTCGTAGGTCGAGGCAACCTTTTCCCAGGGATCGCTCTGCAGGGCCTTCATCGAGATCGAGACCTTGCCCGTTTCCGGATTCAGCTTCGTGACCTCAGCCGTGATGTTCTGGCCGACGCTGAGCATCTCGGACGGGTCGTTCAGCCGCTGCCAGGAGATATCCGAGACATGCAGCAGCGCATCCACACCCCCGACATCGACGAAGGCGCCGAAACTGGTCAGGCGCTTGACGGTGCCGCTGACCCGGTCGCCGACCGAGGTGCTGGCAAAGAAGGCCTCTCGCCTGGCCTGCTGCTCGACGGCCAGCGGCCTGCGCCGGGAAACGACGATGTTCTGTGGCTTGCGCGTCGCCTCCAGCACGGCCACCCGACAACGCTGGCCCAGAAGGGCTGCCGCATCGAAACGCATGTCCGTGTCCGCCTCCGAGCGCGGCATGAAGGCTTCCAGTCCGTTGAGATTGACGCGAAAACCGCCCTTGACCTCGCGGCTGATGACAGCCTCCAGCGTATCGCCGCTCGCCAGAGCCGCCTCGACTTCAGCCCAGGCCTCCTGCTGGCGGGCAGCCAGCACCGAAAGCTGGATTCCGGCCGCGTCACCGACGGACTGCACGAGGGCTTCGACCTCGTCGCCGACCTTCGGCAGGGGCAGGCCCGCGGCTTCGAACTCCGCCGCCTTGATGACCCCCTCGGCCTTGGCTCCGACATCAACGGTCACGGCATCGTCGCTGATGCTGACGACCACGCCCCGGATCGTCTCGCCGCGACGCACAACGGGCTGCTCCTTCAGTGACGCCTCGAACAGCTTCTTGAAGGACTCCTCCTCTTCGGTCGCCTGCTGTGCGGCTGCATCCTGCATGCTTTCAAGTTCCTTGGGTTCGCTCATGGTTGTTTCTTCCAGTTTCAATCGATTTGTTCCGTCCGCAGCGCGGATCATCGTGCATCCGGATCATCGCCGGAGGCCCGGATCAGCTTTCGCCGCTCCAGGATTCCCAGAATCCGGTCCACCACCTCATCGGCCCGCATCGTTGTCGAGTCGATCACGATGGCGTCCTCGGCCTGACGCAGCGGCGCATGCTGACGTTCCGAATCGCGTTGGTCACGCATTTTCAGTTCCGTCAGCACCTCCTCGATATCCTTGCCGGCATGCCGGTCCTTGTACTGCGCCCAGCGACGCCGGGCGCGCTCCCGCAGCGAGGCGGTCAGAAAGAACTTGGCCTGCGCATGCGGAAGAACGACGGATCCGATATCCCGCCCGTCCATGATGCATCCGGAGGCCGCGCGCCGCCGCTGCACGGCCAGAAGATTCTCGCGCACCTTCATGCAGGCGGCGACCTTCGATGCCGCAGCCCCCATGGCTTCGCCACGCACACGCTCCTGATAGTCCTCCCCCCGATACCATAGCCCGTCCGGCCGCCAGTCCATCGCCGGCACCAGCTCGGCGCTGAGATCCGCCAGCGCCTGCTCATCGTCCAGGTCGATGCCACGCTCAAGCGCCATCGCGCCGACAAAGCGGTACAACAGGCCGGTATCGAGCACCGGAAGACCGATGGCCTCGGCCAGCAGCGCGGCCACCGTTCCCTTGCCCGAGCCCGATGGCCCGTCAATGGCCACCTGCAGACCCTCGATGGCCTGCCATTCGCTCATGCCTCTTCCTCCTGCCAGCGGACATTCATGCCGATCGAACGTGCCAACTCGACGAAATTCGGAAAGCTCGTCGCAATGGCGGCGGCATTGCGAATACGGATCTCGCCCTCGGCGCGCTGGGCCGCCACGGCCATCGCCATCGCAATGCGGTGATCGCCCAGCGAATCCACCTCGATACCCCCCCGCAGACACCGGACACCGCGGATCGAAACGCCATCGGGCCTTTCCTCGATCCTCGCGCCGGCCTCACGCAGCGCCCGGGCCATGGCCGCAATGCGATCGGATTCCTTGACCCTCAGCTCCTCGGCTCCGGAAAGCAGGAACTCGCCGTCGGCCAGCGCTGCAGCCACGAACAGAACCGGAAACTCATCGATCGCATCGGGCACATCGTCCGGTTTCACGCTGCAGGCGCCAAGATCGGCCGCCGTGACACGAAGGTCGGCCACCGGCTCGCGTCCCACCTGACCCTCCGAGGACAGCGCAATCCTTGCCCCCATGTCCGTCAGGATGCGACGCCAGCCATCGCGACGCGCATTGATGCCGATATGCGCAAAACCGACATCCGATCCGGGAACCAGGCTGGCCGCCACGGCAAAGAAGGCCGCCGAGGAAGGATCGGCCGGGATCAGGACCGGCTCATCCGGCGCTTTCAGAGCCCCGGTCGGCCGGATGCAGGCGGTGTTGCCGTCCACGTCCACCGGCTGGCCGAAAAGCGGCAGCATGCGCTCGGTATGGTCGCGGCTGGGTCTTGGCTCGGTGACACAGGTCTGGCCTTCGGCATACAGTCCGGCCAGCAGCACGCAGGACTTGACCTGGGCGCTGGCCACCTCGGAGCGATAATGGATGCCCTTCAGTCGTCCCCCGTGGATCGTCAGCGGCAGCAGATTGCCGCCATCGCGGCCCTCGACCGTCGCGCCCATCCGCCGCACGGGCTCGGCCACGCGCCGCATCGGCCGGCGTTGCAGCGAGGCATCGCCAGTCAGCGTCGAGGCGAAGTCCTGTCCGGCCAGCACGCCGGTCATCAGGCGCACGCAGGTTCCGGAATTGCCGGCATCGAGCACGTTGGCCGGCGCCTTCAGCCCATGCAGCCCGACGCCATGCACGCGCAGGGCCGTCCGGTCCGCATCCAGCCACTCGATCGCAACCCCCATGTCGGCAAACATCCGGGCCGTGGCCAGGCAGTCCTCGCCGGGCAGAAAGCCGCGGATCTCGGTCGTGCCGCTGGCCAGCGAGGCCAGCATCACGGCCCGATGCGACATGGACTTGTCCCCGGGGATGGTCAGGCTGCCCTTCAGCGGCCCGGAAGCCGGTCCCGCAATCAGTGTGCCGCCAACATTCACGCTTCACCTCCATGTTCCTTCAGCCAGGCATCACGCGCCTGCTTGGCCGCGGCAAAGGCCCGCAGCAGCGCCTCGCCATCCTCCCGCTCAATCGCCTCGCCCAGCGCGTCCAGGCACTGCCGATAGCGATCCAGCTCCCGCAGCAGGGGCTCGCGATTCATCAGTGCGATATCGCGCCACATCTCGGGCGAGGACGAGGCGATGCGGGTAAAGTCACGAAAGCCGCCGGCGGCGTAATCGAACGGATCCGTCGCCTGCCCGCGGCCGGCCTCGCGCACGGCATTGACCAGTGCAAAGGCCGCCAAGTGCGGCAGATGGCTGACCGCGGCCATGATACGGTCATGCTCGGCAGCCGTCATGCGCAAGACGTGCGCCCCGGTCAGCCGCCACATCGCCTCGACCCTGGCAAGCGCGTCGGTATCGGTCTCGGGCGTCGGAGTCAGAATGCAATGACGCCGCTCGAACAGCTCTGCGAAGGCCGCAGCGGCGCCGGAGGACTCCGTTCCGGCAATCGGATGCCCGGGAACAAAGCGGGATGCATTCAGGCCGCTCCTGGCCACGGCGTCGATCGCGGACTGCTTGGTGCTGCCGACATCGGTCAGCACGGCATCGGCGCGCATCGAGCCGGCCATGCCCTCCAGAACCTGCCCGTAGGCGCCGACCGGCACGGCCAGCACGATCATGTCGGCATCGCCAACGGCCTCCCCCGCATCGCGGGAAAGATCATCGATGATGTGGCGCGCGCGAGCCAGCTCGAGATTCGGCAGCGAACGGCCGACCCCGGTGACGCGCCCGACGGCGCCGGCGCGCCGCAGCGCCAGGGCCAGCGAGCCGCCGATCAGGCCCGTGCCGATGATGACCAGATGCCGGATCAGGGGGCGATCGCTCACGCCGACAGCTCCCGCAGAATCGTTTCCAGCGTCCGCAGGAAGGCATCGTTCTCCTCCGGCGTGCCGACGGTGATGCGCAGCTCTTCAGACATGCCGTAGGGAGCAAGCGGCCGGGGAATGATGCCGTGATCCTCCAGTCTGCCGGCGATCTCCGCCGCCCTCGGGTGATGCAGCAGCACGAAATTGCCATGACTGTGGCCACCCAGCATGCCGAGGGACTGCAGCGCGCCTTCCAGCCGCTCGCGCTCTTCCAGCGTGCGGCCAACCTGCGCGATGACCCAGTCCTGATCCTCAAGCGCGGCCTTCGCACCCGCCAGCGCCGGCAGGCTGACATTGAACGGCTCGCGGAAACGGTTGGCCAGCGCCACGATCTCCGGGGCGGCCAGCGCATAACCGACACGCAGACCGGCCAGGCCATAGGCCTTGGAAAAGGTCCGGCAGATCACAAGCCCCGGATGCCGCAGCGTCCGGAAGGAATCCCCGAGCCGGTCGGCCACATATTCATAATAGGCCTCATCGAGGATCACGAGCAGGCGCCGCGGCAGGCGATCGAGAAAGTCCTGCAGCGCGGCCAGCTCATGAAAGCTGCCGGTCGGGTTGTTCGGGTTGGCGATGCAGACGATTTTCGTATGCCCGTCCACGGCCGCGGCCATCGCTTCGAGATCATGGCTCAGGCCATCGGCCTCGGGCACGGCCACGGGCTCGGCACCCGCCGCCTGCGCGGCCAGATGATAGACAATGAAGCCGCGGCGGCTGAACACCACCCTGTCGCCCGGCCCGGCAAAGGTCCGGATCAGCAGCTCCAGCACCTCGTTGGAGCCGTTGCCGGGAAGGATCTGCGCCACATCCACGCCATGCCTGGCCGCCAGCGCCTCTTTCAGCTCCGTGGCATTGCCATCCGGATAGCGATGCAGCTCGGCCGCCGCCGCGCGCACCGCGGCGATCGCCTTCGGGCTCGGGCCATAGGGATTCTCGTTCGAAGCCAGCTTCACGGCCCGGTCAAGGCCCTTCTCGCGCAGCAGCTGCTCGACCGGCTTGCCGGGCACATACGGATGCAGGCGCGCCGCCTGCGGCACGGCCAGCTGGCTGAAATCCACGCGTTCGGACTGCTGCATACGATCCTTCCTCAGAGCGTCTTCGAAACCGGATAGGAACCGAGCACCTTGATGAAACCGCCGGGCATGCGCTCGATCTCCTCAATGGCCTGACGCACCTGTTCGTCATCGCGATGCCCCTGAATGTCGGCAAAGAACACATATTCCCAGAGCTTGCGCTTGGATGGCCTCGATTCGATGCGCGTCAGGCCAATGCCGCGGCGGGCAAAGGGCTCGAGCAGCTGGTGCAGCGCCCCCGGCACATCGCGGATCGACATCACCAGCGCCGTCTTGTCCTCACCGGAGGGTGGCGAGTCGTGCTGACCGATCACGAAGAAGCGGGTGGTGTTGTCGTGATGGTCCTCGATGTTCGTGGCCAGCACCGGTACCCCCATCCGCTCGGCCACCTCGATGGCGGCAATTGCGGCCAGCTCGGAGGCCTCGTCCTCACCGGCCTCGCGAATCATCTGCGCGGCTCTTGCTGTGGATTCGGTCTCGATCAATGTCGCCTGGGGACAATGCTCGGCCAGCCACTGCTGACACTGCGCCAGCGCCTGCGGATGCGAATAGACGCGGCGGATCGCATCCTCGCTGGCCGCGCGGCTGAGCAGATGATGATGAATCGCCAGCTGGATCTCGGCGCAGACGAAGACATTGCGCTCGATCTGGGCGAACAGGTCCAGCGTCTGGCCGACCGCGCCCTCGAAGGCATTCTCCACCGGCACCACACCGTAGGTCGCGCGACCCGACTCCACCTCGTCGAAGATCTTCTCCATCGTCGAGCAGGGCACATAATGCGCGGTGGCGCCGAACTGACGGCAGGCCGCGGTATGGGTGAAGGTTCCCTCCGGCCCCAGGTAGGCGATCGTCATCGGATGCTCCAGCGCCAGGCAGGCGCCGATGATCTCGCGATAGATGCCGTGAATCGCCTCGTCCGGGATGCGGGTTTCGTGGGAAGCCGCAGCGGCCTCGCGATTGCGCTGAAGGATGCGGCGAATGATCGCGGCCTCGCGGCTGGGCACATAGAACGGCGCGTTGCCGCGATCCTGCTTGTGCTCGCCGACCCTGGCCGCCAGCCGGGCACGCTTGCGAATCAGCTCCAGCAGTTCATCATCCACCGCATCGATGGCCTGACGCAGTTTCTGCAGTTCCTTTTCCGCCTCGCTCATAGCGCCAGCACGCTAGCAGCGGCCCGGGAATCCTTCCACGCTTTTCCGACCGCAGGGCCCGCGCCCGGCCCCATGCGCCCCTCGAATTGACATCGCCCCCGCCCAATCTATAATGCGCCGCCTTTGCTGAAGGCAGGCATGCCTTTTGCCGACAGGTTTGCCGGCAGATTGCATGGCCCGCAAAGGGCCCGGAAAGGCTGCCCTGTAAAGAGTTATGCAAAGCATGGAGTCTGAAATGAGCACATGGACCGTTCGCCCGGGCGATATCGAGCGCAAATGGTATATCATTGATGCCAAGGATCTGGTTCTGGGGCGTGTGGCCACCCGCATCGCCACCGTTCTGCGCGGCAAGCATCGCCCGCAGTACACCCCGCATGCCGACTGCGGCGATCACGTCATCGTGATCAATGCCGACAAGATCCGCGTGACCGGCAACAAGGAAACCGCCAAGGTCTACCATCATCACACCGGCTATGCCGGCGGCCTGAAGAGCATCACGCTGGAGAAGCAGCGCGAGAAGCATCCGGAGCGCATTCTCGAGGCGGCCGTCAAGGGCATGATGCCCAAGGGCCCGCTGGGACGCTCCATGCTGAAGAAGCTGAAGGTCTATGCCGGCAGCGAGCATCCGCATGCGGCTCAGAAGCCGGAAGAACTGAAACTGAACTGAGAGGAAGCAGAATCATGGCAGAAACCTTTTATCGTGGTACCGGCCGGCGCAAGCGCAGCGTCGCCCGCGTCATGCTCCAGCCCGGCAAGGGCAAGATCGTGGTCAACGGTCGCGATCTGGAGAACTATTTTCCGGTGGAGATCATCCGTCAGCAGGCCATCCTGCCGCTGACCGAGACGAAGCTCTCCGGCAGCGTCGATGTTCGCGTAAATGTCTTCGGCGGTGGCGTATCCGGTCAGGCCGGTGCCATCCGTCATGGCATTGCCCGCGCGCTGCTCGAATACGACGCCGGTCTGCGTCCGGCTCTGAAGGCCGGCGGCTTTCTGACCCGCGACTCGCGCAAGGTGGAGCGCAAGAAGGCCGGCCTGAAGAAGGCCCGCCGGGCACCGCAGTTCTCCAAGCGCTGATCCCTGCTTCCCAACGCAAGGAGGGCCATTCGCAGGAATGGCCCTCCTTCTTTTTGTGCGACCCAAAATGGCCTATTTCACGTGCACATGGATGGTTTTGCTCAACGCCTTGCCGTAGGACTGGTGATGCCCATCGGCAAACTGCAGCGTCAGCGTATGCTCGCCGGGATTCAGCGTCAGCATCGTTTCGGTCTGTCCCTTGCCGAAGTGCAGATGCGTCGCATCCTTGGGAACCGTCTCGCCCCTGGGGATGAAGCCGCCATCGATGATCAGATGATGGTGGCCGGTGCCCTCGATCAGCTCCCCGGCCTTGTGCACCTGCATGCCATGCACCTGCATCACCACCTTGAACGTGCGCCCCAGTTCGGCACCGTCCTTCGGCTGGGCAAAGTCCACATAGGCACCGCTCTGGGAGCAGGCAAGCAGCGCCGGCATGATCGCCGCCATGGCCGCATGTCGTATCCATCGTCCTGACTTCATGGTATCCTCCTTGGAATACAGATTGCCGGCCACGCTTGCCCAAAGCCGCATGGTTGGCAAGCATGAAAGCCGCGATAGGCTTGGCCCTAACCCATCCCCCCGGAGGTCACGTTTGACCGTTTCCCCTCAGCATCCCGGCATTGCACCGGAAACCCTGCCCGAGGAGTTCATCCCCGAGCGCTTCAGGAGCGAGGCCTACACCTCGGTGATCGATCCGGACATCGCCGCGGAAACGCTGCGCATCGACAGCTCTGCGCTTGAAGCCATGCGCCAGCAGGCCGAGGAAGGCTACCCGCATGAAATCTGCGGCCTGCTGATCGGCCGCATCGATCCGCAGGGGTGGATAGTGACGGAGGCTCGCGCCGTGAAAAACCTGAATCAGGAGCGAGCCGGCGATCGCTTCGAACTGGATCCGGCGGCCTATCAGCGCATCGACCGCGAGCTGCGCGGCAGCGGCCTTGAAATCATCGGTGTCTATCATTCGCACCCGGACTGCCCGGCACGCCCCTCACCGACCGATCTGGGCCATGCATGGGAAGGCTTCGCCTACCCCATCATCAGTGTCTGCGAGGCGCGTGTGCGCGAGATCCGCTGCTGGCGACTGGAAGGACAACGATTCATGCAGGTGCCGATCCTGCCGGCCGCAAGCGAATGACCCTGCGCATCCACACAGCCTTTCGCGCCGGGCTGGCCGTCGCGCTGATGCTTGTGGCCGGCTGTGCCGGCAGGCAGCCGCCAGCCCCCGAAGCTGCGGTGGAGAAGCATCCCGTTCCCATCGAGAACATGGATCCGGCCTTTCTGTATCTGGCCGCCCAGGAGGCCATCAAGAACGGACAGCAGCAGCTGGCCATACGCATGCTCAGGGCCGTCGTCTCTAAGGACAGCCAGGCCGTCGAGCCGCGCATGCAGCTCATCGAGCTGCTGATGGAGCAACAGCAGTGGGATAAGGCCGAAGCCCAGGTGCAGGCGATGCGGGCAATCTCCCCGCCGGCAAGCATCGCGCAGCGCCTGCAGCTGCTGCACGCAGAGCTCGCCTGGCGCCGTGGCGATGCCGATCAGGCCCTGGGGCTGCTGGACAGCTTTCTGAAGCAGCACACCAACCATATCCAGGCGCTGGAACTGAAGGTGCAGATCCTCGTCGAGCAGAAGCGCACCGCACAGGCCATCCGCATCATCCGGCACGCGATACGCATCCAGGACACCCCGAGGCTGCGGCTGATGCAGGCGCAGCTTCTGATGCAGCAGAACCAGCCGAAGGCGGCGAACCTGGCGCTGGAGAAGATGCGCCAGCTTGATCCGGACGATGACACGCCGGTGCTGATGCAGGCCAGCCTGGCGATGCAGGCCAGGGACTTCGAGCGTGCGGAAACCCTGCTGCGCGAGTTCCTCATCGATCATCCGGATGCGATGCGCGTCAGCAACGCCCTCGGACGCCTGCTGGTGCAGCAGAACCGCATCGTCGAGGCCATTCTGATCTACCGCGATCTGGCGCAGAAGACCGGCGGCGAGCCGGCGGTGCTGCAGGCGCTGGGACTGCTGTACTACCAGCACCGGGACTTCCGCGAGGCAGCCGAAACCTTCCGCAAGCTGCTTGACCGGCGCGAGTCCGACGAGGCGCGCTTCTATCTGGCCGCCAGCCTCGAATCCCTCGACCGGCCCGATGAGGCCCGGGAGCTGTACCGCAGGATCGGGGAAACATCGAGCATGTTCACCGAGGCGCAGCTGCGGCTGGCCGGCCTTGATGCGATGGCCGGCCGCAACGAAGCGGCGGCGAAGCGGTTGAAGGAGATGATCCAAAGGCAGCCAAGGCTTCTGCCCGCCTACAGCATGCTTTCCAGCGTGCGCATTGCCCAGAAGGCCTATCGCAGGCTGCTGCAGGAAACCGAGCCCGCGCTGGCGCTGAAGCGGCTGCCGCCACAGCTGCTGTTCAACCGCGCCGTGGCCTTCGATCATTTCCGGCAATACGATGAGGTCGAGGCCTCGCTGAAGCGGCTGCTGGACCATGACTCGAACCATGCCGAGGCGCTGAACTTCCTCGGCTACACCTATGCCGTGCAGGGTATCAAGCTGGACGAGGCGGAAACGCTGGTCCGCAGGGCGCTGGCGCAGAAACCGGATGACGGCTACTACCTCGACTCGCTGGCCTGGATCCAGTACAGGAAAGGCCAGATCAGCCAGGCCCTCGAAACCCAGAGGAAGGCACTGAGCAAGGTGAACGACGATCCGATCATGCATGAGCACATGGGCGATATCCTCGCGGCCGCCGGCCAGCTCGAGGAAGCCCGGAAAGAATGGCGACTGGCCATCCGTTTCAGGCACGAGGAGCCGGCCCGCCTGCGACAGAAGATCGCCGCCTCGAAACACTAGAGCCAGGCATGCAAACCCGCCGGATCCGCAGCCTCGCCCCGCTCCTGGCCCTGGCCCTGCTCGCCGGATGTTCATCGCATGTGCCGATGTCCCCTCCCGCAAAGCCGGAAAGCAGCGGCATCGGCCCCTATGCCGAGCTTGACGGACGCCTGATCGTCATCGAACCCGGGCGGCGATGGCAGGTGCTGCTGCACTGGCAGGCCAGCGTGCCCGATCAGGGGAGTCTGCGGCTGACCCATGCCGCCAGCCAGAGCGTCATCGAACTGCGCTGGGCGAACGGCCAGATGTGGCTTCGCTCCACAAGCGAGAGGTGGTGGCGGCCGGTCCGCATGCCTGAGCTTGGCGATCAGGGCATCGTGCTGGCCCCGTGGGAGCTGGCCGAGCTGCTGCTGGGCGGCCTGCCTTCCCGCTTCGTTCCGGCCCGGGCGAAGAACGGCGAACGCGGCCAGATCTGGGAAACACGCGAGCACAGGCCGTTCATCCGGCTGCAGTGGAACGCGGATCGCCGCACCCTGAAGATGACCGACATCACGCATGGCCGCATGGCCACGCTGATCATCATGCATGCTGGCTAGCATGGACTGGTCTCCGGTCAGTCTGCCGGCCCCGGCCAAGATCAACCTGCATCTGCGGGTCGGCCGAACCCTGCCCGACGGCCGGCATGAACTGGACACCAGCTTTATCTTCACCGAGGCCAGTGACGAGCTGCATTTTGAACCGGCCAGAAGCCTGCAGGTCATCTGCTCCCGGCCGGAGCTTTCCGGCGAGCACAACCTCGTGCATCGGATCCTCAGCGCCTTCTCGGGCATCGCGCCACAGCCCGGCGGCATGCGTATCCGCATCGACAAACGCCTGCCGGTTCAGGCCGGTCTTGGCGGCGGCTCCTCGGACGCCGCGACAGCCCTGATCCTTGCCAATCATGTCTGGGGGGTGAACTGGAGTTCGGAGCAGCTCATCGAGTTTGCCGCGCCCTTTGGTGCCGACATCCCCTGTTTTCTCTATGGCCGTGCCAGCCGGGCCGGCGGCGTCGGCGAGCGCCTGCAGCCGCTCAAGCTTTCGATCCCCGATGGCTGGCTTCTGATGGCCTGGCCGGGAAGCGGCCTTTCCACCGCGGAAGTGTTCCGGCGCTTCGATGCCGGCACATTGACCGCCCCAGAGGGGCTGGATACCATGCGCCGCGACCCCATCCGGATCGGCGAGAACGAACTTGAAGCGGCGGCCTGCGAGCTGAATCCAGCCATGCGCAAACTGCTGGATGCGATGCGATGCCTGAGTCCGAGGGCCTGGATGAGCGGCAGTGGCTCGACCTGCGTGGCGCTGTTCGCATCGCGGCAGAAGGCCAGGGAGGCCGAGGAGTCCCTGCGTGGATCCGGCCTGGCTTCCTGGACGCACTGCGGCAGACTGATGCCGATGCATCCGCTGGCCGGCGGTGCCTGGGCAGAGGCCTGCCGGATTTCCGCATCCGGCCGGGCCGGCAACGGGATTGGGACGTAGCCAAGCGGTAAGGCAGCGGGTTTTGATCCCGCGATGCGCAGGTTCGAATCCTGCCGTCCCAGCCAGATTCGAATAAGCAAGGCCGGCATTCTGAGCCGACCTGAGGAGCGATCCCGGCATGATCAACAAGAAGCTACGGCTGTTTTCCGGAACCTCGAACCCGCCGCTGGCACAGGCCATCTGCGAACACATGGGACTGCCGCTGGGCGACATGTACATCCAGCGCTTCTCCGATGGCGAGATCTTCATGCAGGTGAAGGAAACCATCCGCGGCCTCGATGCCTTCTTCATCCAGAGCACGTCGGCGCCGGCCAATGACAACCTGATGGAGGTGCTGATCTTCATCGACGCGGCCAAGCGCGCCAGCGCGCACAACATCTGTGCCGTCATCCCCTATTTCGGCTATGCCCGACAGGACCGCAAGAGCGCCGGTCGCACGCCGATCTCGGCCAAGCTCGTCGCCGATCTGCTGACCAAGGCCGGCGTGACCCGCGTGCTGACGCTGGATCTGCATGCCGCCCAGATTCAGGGCTTCTTCGATATCCCGGTGGACAACATCTTCGCCGCGCCGCTGTTCGCCAAGGACGCGGCCCGGAACTACGACCTGGAGGATGTCATGGTCGTCTCGCCGGATGTCGGCGGCGTCGTGCGCGCTCGCGCGCTGGCCAACCGCCTGCATGTGGACATGGCCATCGTGGACAAGCGGCGTCCAGCCCCGAATGTCGCCAAGGTCATGAACATCATCGGCGATGTCGAGGGCAAGCACTGCATCCTCGTGGACGATATCGTCGATACCGCCGGCACACTGTGCAATGCCGTGGACGCCCTGCTGGAGCAGGGCGCTGCGAAGGTGTCGGCCTATGCGACCCATGGCGTGCTTTCCGGACCGGCTGCCGAGCGCCTGGCGGCCTCGCAGCTGCACGAACTGGTCATCACCGACAGCATCCTGCAGCCCGAGCACATCCTCGCCACCGGCAAGGTGCGCACCATCTCGATCGCGCCGCTGATGGGCGAGGCCATCAGCCGCATCTACGACGGCCGATCCATCAGCAGCCTGTACAACTGAGGCTCGAGCCTTTGCCCTGACCAGGGGTGACTTGTATCTCCCTGCATTTTGCCTACAATGCGGCGCCCGCGCCTGAAGGCGCAAGCCGCCACGGGACAACCCGTCGGCTCACTTTCACAGGAGGCATTCCATGAGCAATCTCGTAGTCGAAGCGGAGCTTCGCGAAGAAACCGGCCGCAGCGCGGCACGGCGCCTGCGGCGCGCAGGCAAGATCCCCGGTATCATCTATGGCGGCGACAAGCCCGATCTGCCGATCGCCATGGACTATTTCAAGATTTCCAAGCTGCTGGAAGACGAACAGTTTCACACCTCCATGCTGGAAGTGAAGGTCAAGGGTTCCCGTGGCAAGAACACCGTGCTGCTCAAAGACACGCAGTGGGATCCGGTCAAGGACACGATCGTGCATGTCGATTTCTTCCGTGTCTCGGCCAAGGATGCAATTACCACCGAGGTGCCGCTGGTCGCGGTCAACTATGAGAAGTGTCCGGGCATCGTCGCCGGCGGCGTGCTGGAAACCATCCGCCATGCGCTGGAGATCAGCTGCCGCGCCGACTCGATTCCGGAACATATCGAGATCGACTGCTCGAACCTCGAGATCGGCGATGCCGTCCATATCCGCGACATCCCGCTGCCGGATGGCGTCACCGTGCCGGAGATCGAACATGACGAGGAACTGAACTTCACGCTGCTGACGATCGCCGCGCCGCGCGTCGAGGAGAAGGCCGAAGAGGCCGAGGCCCCTGAGGCTGCGGCAGCGGAAAGTACTGAAGCCGCATCCGGGGAGTAATCCGCTTCACGTGCAGATGATCATCGGGCTGGGCAATCCCGGTTCAAAATACGAAAAGACACGCCACAACATCGGTTTCCGCTTCCTTGATGTTCTGGCTCGATCCCGGGGGCTGCGCTTTGACGCAGCCCCTCGTTTTCGCGCCGAGCTTGCCCACTGGAAACGCTCCGAGGGCAAGGCGCTGCTCGTCAGACCGCAGACCTTCATGAACAATTCGGGCGAAGCAGTCGGTTCGCTGGCGCGCTATTACGATGTCGCCACGCATGACATCATCGTCATCTACGATGATCTGGACCTGCCTGCCGGCAAGGTGCGGCTGAAGCGCGGCGGCGGCCACGGCGGCCACAACGGCCTGAAATCGCTGAACAGCCACCTTCCCGGCAGCGATTATGTGCGCGTGCGCATCGGCATCGGCCGTCCGCCCCATGGCGACGTCACGCCCTGGGTGCTGGGCGTGGCCTCGGAAGAGGACCGGGCGCGGGAAAGGGCGTGCTTTGATGCCCTGCTGGATCAGTGGGAGCTGATCATGGCCGGCGACCTGCCGCGTGCAGCCAACCACATTCACCTGGCCCTGCAGGCCAGTCAGTCCTGAATCCAAGGAGCAAGCATCATGGCCCTGAGTATCGGTATCGTCGGACTTCCGAATGTCGGCAAATCCACGCTGTTCAATGCGCTGAACGGCGGCGGCGCCGAGGCGGCAAACTACCCCTTCTGCACCATCGATCCGAATGTCGGCATCGTCCCGGTTCCGGACCCCCGCCTGGATGCGCTGGCCGAGATCGTCCACCCCGAGCGCATCCAGCATGCGGTCGTCGAGTTCGTCGATATCGCGGGGCTTGTGGCCGGCGCGGCCAACGGCGAGGGACTGGGCAACAAGTTCCTGGCCAATATCCGCGAATGCGCGGCCATTGCGCATGTCGTGCGCTGCTTCGAGGATGAGAACGTCACGCACGTCGCCGGCCGCGTGGATCCGCTTTCGGATATCGAGGTCATCGACACCGAGCTGATGCTCAAGGACATGGAAACGATGCAGAAGGCCATCGCCCGCACCGAGAAGCAGTGCAAGACCGGTAACAAGGACGCCAGGACGCTGCTGGAGCTGCAGCAGCGGGTGCTCGCGGGGCTGGAAGACGGCATCACGGTTCGCCGCCAGGGCCTGAACGACGATGAAAGGGCCGCGCTTCGCGATCTCTGGCTGCTGACCGCCAAGCCGGTGCTGTACATCACCAACGTGGACGATGGCTCACTTCCGGATGGCAATGCCCATGTCGAAAAGGTGCGTGCGCATGCCGAGGCCGAGGGCGCGCGCGTGGCCGTCGTATCCGCGCAGATCGAGTCGGAGCTGGCCGAAATGGATGCCGAATCGCGCCAGGAGTTCCTGGCCGATCTCGGGCTGGAAGAGCCGGGGCTGAATACCGTCATCCGCGAGGCCTACAGCCTGCTGAATCTGATGACCTATTTCACGGCCGGGGTCAAGGAGGTGCGCGCCTGGACGATCCACCGCGGCGATACCGCCCCGAAGGCCGCCGGCGTCATCCACAACGACTTCGAGAAGGGCTTCATCCGCGCCGAGGTCATTTCCTTCGACGACTTCATCCGCTTTGGCGGCGAACAGGGCGCGAAGGAGGCCGGCAGGATGCGTCTGGAGGGCAAGGATTACGTCGTCGCCGATGGCGACGTGATGCACTTCCGCTTCAACGTCTGATCCGGCCGGGGCGCCTTCCCCCGGAGCTTCCTATGCCTGCGTGGATAGCCAGCGCTCGGCATCGAGCGCCGCCTTGCAGCCTTCGCCGGCACTGGTCACGGCCTGACGATAGACCGGATCGGCGACATCGCCGGCTGCGAACACGCCGTCGATCGAGGTATGCGTGCTCTTGCCCTTCGTGATGATGTAGCCGGCCGCATCGGTTTCCAGCTGCCCTGCCAGAAAATCGGTGTTCGGCTTGTGCCCGATCGCGATGAACACGCCATGCACCGGAATCTCGCGGATTGAACCGTCCACGGTGGATTTCAGGCGGATGCCGGTCACGCCCGAATCATCGCCGAGGATCTCCTCGGTGACGCTGTTCCAGGCCACCTCGATGTTCTCCGTCGCAAACAGTTTCTGCTGCATGATCTTCTCGGCTCGCAATGCATCGCGGCGATGCACGAGCGTGACCTTGCTGCACAGATTGGCCAAATACAGCGCCTCCTCGACGGCCGTATCGCCGCCGCCGACCACGGCCACCTCCTTGCCGCGATAGAAGAAGCCGTCGCAGGTCGCGCAGGCGGACACGCCGCGCCCGGCAAACCGCTCTTCACTTTCCAGTCCAAGATACCTGGCCGAGGCGCCGGTGGCGATAATCAGCGCATCGCAGGTGTATTCTCCCTCGTCACCCGTCAGCCTGAACGGCCGGCCGGAAAGATCGGCGCGGTTGATATGGTCCCAGATGATCTCGGTGCCAAAGCGCTCGGCCTGGGCCTTGAAATCCTCCATCATCTCGGGGCCCTGCACGCCGTCCTTGTAGCCGGGATAGTTGTCCACGTCCGTCGTCGTCGTCAGCTGGCCGCCCGGCTGCATGCCCTGAATCACGACCGGCTCCAGCCCCGCGCGCGCGGCATAGATCGCGGCCGTATAGCCCGCCGGGCCGGAACCGAGGATGATCAGGCGATGGTGAATCGGGTCAGTCATGCAAGCCTCCAGAAATCGACACGAAAGCTTAGCCTCATGCCGGGAAATGACAATCGCGAATCCATGATTTCACTTTTTTCCTTTTAGAGAAGGAAAATGGTCGCCAGGCCAAGAAAAGAGAAAAAACCCACCACATCCGTGACCGTCGTCAGGATGGTTCCGGAAGCCAGGGCCGGATCGATATTCAATCGTTGCAGCGTCAGCGGGATCAGCGCGCCGGCCAGACCCGCGGCAAACAGGTTGATCACCATGGCCGCGGCGATGACCAGCCCCAGCCGGATTCCCCATTCCGGAAACCAGAGCGACGCGACCAGCGCCATGACCAGCGCAAACACGAAGCCGGACACCAGCCCCACCGCCACCTCCTTGAGCAGCGTGCGCCGCGCATTGGCAAACGTCACGCGCCCGAGCGCGATGCCGCGCACGATCACCGTCAGCGTCTGCGTGCCGGCGATACCGCCCATGCTGGCCACGATCGGCATCAGCACGGCCAGCGCCACGATCTGCGAGATCGTCGCCTCGAACATCGAGATTACGATCGAGGCGGCAATGGCTGTCAGCAGGTTGACCGCCAGCCAGACCCCGCGCCGGCGGGCCGTGCGCGCCACGGGCTCGGCCAGATCGTCCTCATCGGACAGCGCCGCCAGGCGGTACATATCCTCGGTCGCCTCTTCCTGCACGACATCGAGGATGTCATCGGCGGTAATGCGGCCGATCAGCACATGATTCTCGTCGACGACCGGCAATGCCAGCACATCGTATTTCTCGAAGATATGCGCCACCTCCTCCTGATCCTGGCCGGCGACCGCATAGGGAAAGTCCTTTCTGGCGATGTTCATCACCGGTTCATCCGGTTCGGCGAAAAGCATGACATGCAGCGGCAGCACACCGACGAGCCGGTCGTCATCATCCACAACATAGACATAGTTGAGATTTTCGATCTCCTTCCCGAATCGCCTCAGAACCTGAAGGACTTTCTCAACTTTCCAGTCATCGCGAACCTTGAACAGCTCGACCTGCATCAGGCCGCCGGCCGACTCCTCGTCGTGCGCCATCAGCGGCT
>CAZDLB010000006.1:6429-28431 GCA_964505995.1 uncultured Zetaproteobacteria bacterium | reverse complement strand
GCGTGAGATGCCGATGACCCAGCATGGATCATGCCAACCCTGGCCGCGGCAGGCTTGCTTTTGGCGGCTTCGCATCGCAGCCTGCTGGCATGAGCACGCAGCACTTCGATGCGGATGAAATCGCCAAGTTCGAGGCCATGGCCGAGGAATGGTGGGATCCGGACGGCAAGTTCCGGCCGCTGCACCGGATCAATCCGCTGCGTCTGGACTACATCGCCGAACACGTGAAGCTGCCCGGGGCGCATGTGCTCGATGTCGGCTGCGGCGGCGGCCTGCTGGCCGAGGGCATGGCCGCGCGCGGCGCCGTGGTCACCGGCATCGACCGATCGCCGAAGGCCCTGGCCGTGGCCAGACTGCATGCCGAAAAGAGCGGCACCGAGCTCGAGTACGTCGAAGCCGATGCCGAAACCTGGGCGGCTGAGCATGCCGGGACCTACGATGCCGTCACCTGCCTGGAGGTGCTCGAGCATGTCCCCGATGTCGAGCGCACCGTCGCGGCCTGCGCGGCCATGCTCAAGCCCGGCGGACACTTCTTCTTCGCGACGATCAACCGCAATCCCGTGGCCTATCTGAAGGCCATCATTGGCGCCGAATACATCCTCGGCTGGCTGCCGAAGGGCACGCATGAATACGCCAAGTTCATCCGCCCCTCCGAGATGCATCAGGCGCTGAGGCATGCGGGGCTGGAAATCCGCGATCTGAAGGGCATGTCCTACGCCGTGCTTGGGGACCGCTTCAGCCTGTCCGACGATCTCTCCGTCAACTATCTCGGCTTTGCCGTCAAGCCGGCCTGACGGACACCGGCGCTTCCCTTCTCGGTGCATCCGGCATCCGGCTTCGATAGATTGCCGGACCATGTGGCGCATGATGATCCCGGGCCTGCTGGCCGCATCCCTGCTGTTCCTCAATCCCCTGGCCGGACTGGCGGCAGGACTGGACATCACCGCCGATGAACTGCGGCAGGACGCACAACAGCGCGTCATCGCCAGCGGCCATGTCGTCATCCGCCAGCGCCCCGTGCGCCGCATCTCCGGCCTGCAGATCCAGAGACCCGACGCCGACACCGCCGTGGCCCGAATGGAGCTCGCCACCGGGAAGCAGCCGGCGACACCGCTTGTCATCCGGTTGCGGCGATTCCCCGACGGCTGGCGCATCGTCAGCGAACACCCGGGGAGCACCTCACAACCCTCGAAAGGCGGAAGCTGGGGGCATGCGCCAGCCATCATCCCGTGGGTCAAGCGCTGGGCCGCGGCCTGGTCATCGAGGGACATGGACGCCTATTTCGGCTTCTATGCGGACGACTTCGAACTGCCCGCCGGCTTCGGCAGCCGGCAAAGCTGGCGCAAGGCCAGGAAACGGGCCATCGAGGGCAAGCGCTGGATACGCATCGATCTCTCGCAGATGCGAGCCGTTCGGACCGATGCCATCCACGCGATTGCGGAATTCCGTCAGGACTATGCCTCGGACCGCTTTGCGGATTCGACCCTGAAACGACTGGAGCTAAAGCTCGATGATGGCGCCTGGAAGATCGTCCGCGAACGGACCATCCCCGCATTTTCCCTGCAAGCCACAAGCGATGAAACGCCGGAAGAGGCGCTCCGGGACTGGCGCAATGCCTGGAACCGGCGTGATCTCGATGCCTTTCTCGCGCGCTATGCCGAAGGCGCGCATCCGGCCGGTTTTGCGACGCGCACGGCTTGGCTCGAGCATCTGAAGCGTAAGTTTGCGGCCCCGCCCGAACGCACGCTGAAAGCCGATCGCGTCATCGTCGATCGCGATCACCATCTGATTCGCGCCGAGGGCCATGTCCAGATGCATTCGGCCGAGGGCGAGATCCGCGCCGAAAGCGCCGAGATCGACAGCGAAAGCCGCAACGGCGTCGTCGAGAATGCCAGCCTCGTGCTCCCCGACGGGCAGCGCCTGAAGGCCCGGCGGCTGCGGCGGCTGGGCGATGGGCTGTTCGACGCCGAGGATGTGCAGTTCACGACCTGCCCCGAAAACGAGGAGGCCTGGGTGCTGAAGGCCCGCAACGCGCATCTGGACCAGAATGCCGGCGAGCTCTCGGCCCGGCATGCTCGATTTGCCGTGGCCGGGGTGCCGCTGATGTATGCGCCGTGGTGGAACCAGCCGCTGAAACGCAAGAGCGGCCTGCTGACACCGAAACTGGGAAGCGGCAAGCGACGCGGCACCGAGATCGGCCTGCCGCTGTATCTTGCTCCCTCCCCCAGCTGGGATGCCACGCTGACACCGACGACGATGAGCGCCCGTGGCATCCAGGGCGAACTGGAATTACGCCATGTCGATATTCTGGGGCACGAGCGCCTGGATGTCGCCGGCATCCGCGATCGCGTCACCGCGAGCGACCGCAGCCGCATCCAGGCCGATGTCGACTGGAGCCTGCCTGCGAACATGCAGCTGAAGCTGAAGGCGGATCATGTCAGCGATTATCTGTATCTCGCCGACTATGCCGACGGCTCCGAGGCCGCCAGCCGCTACATCTCCAGTTCCGCGTCGCTATCGCAGAATCGTTTCGGGGAAGCCTTCAGCGTCGCCTGGAGCCTGAATGCCGAGCATCGGCAGACGCTGACCAGCCCCAGCAATGCCGCCACGCTGCAAACCCTGCCGCAGCTGGACAGCCGCATGCAGTGGCAAACAGCGCGCTGGCTGCGCCTGCATTTCGATCAGCAGACCACCCGCTTCGATCGCCGGCTCGGCACCGACGGCTGGCGCATGGACCTGCACCCGTGGATCGAGCTTCCCTGGGCGCTGAACGGCGGCGGGCTCTCGGCCACGCTTGCCGCCGGTTCGCATGTCACCCGCTACTGGCTGAACGGCGCCGCGGGCACTGCGATGCAGCGTCGCAGCAGCCGCGAGGCCAGCCTCGAGATACGCGGCGATCTGGAGCGCATCTTTGCCGGGCGAAGCTGGCGCCATCAGATCTCGCCTGTACTGCGCTACGACTACATCCAGGTTCCGGACCAGACCGGCATGGTCAATTTCGACTCCAGATTCGGCAGGCTGGCCTGGAGCAACCTGCTGGCCGGCAACCGCTTCACCGGCCTGGACCGGATCGAACGCATCAACCGCCTGTCGCTGATGCTGGAGAACCGCCTGCAGACCAGGGACGAGAATGCGGTCCGGGATGTCGTGCTGCTGCGGCTGGGACTCGCCTATGACATGCTGCGGCAGAGCGTGGATCCGGCGCTGCAGGCCACCCCCACACGGCCATTCTCCGATCTGCTGGCCGAGCTGGATCTCGCCCCGGTCTCCGGGCTCAAGCTGCATGCCAGCGGCCAGTACAACAGCGCGGATCGCTACTGGCCCTACCTGAACGCCTCGCTGGACCTGAGCCTCGGCCCTGCCCGGCTGCATGCGGGCTACCGCTCCACCGATCCCCGCTATGCCAGCGAGGTGCGCTTGGTCGATGCCTCCGCCTCGATCGATCTGGTGCGACGCTGGCAAATCAAGGGCGACTGGCAGTACGACCTGCTGCTGAAGTTGACGCAACAGTCCAGCTTCGGGCTGACCTATCGGCATCCCTGCTGGACGCTCGGACTGGAGGGCTACCGACTGAACCGCCCCAACGGAACCAGCCAGAGCGCCGATTTCGGCGGCCGCATCTTGCTCGAATTCAAGGGGCTGGGTAGCGTCGGTTCCTCCTGAGTTTCCGGATACCCGGATCCATCCCTGCAAGCCATCCCCGAGGAGGTTTCATGCGCGCCGTCGCCCTGTTCATGCTGCTGTTCTTGCCCCTGACGGCCCGGGCCGAAGTGCTCGACAAGATCGGCGCGGTGGTCAACACCAAGGCCATCACCTGTTATGAAATCCAGCAGGATGCGCTGAGCCTGAAGCGGCAGCTGCTGGCCCAGGGTGGTACGCCACCGTCACTGGAACAGCTGATGCAGCGCGCGATGGACAATCGCATCATGGCCGCACTGCAGGAACAGGAAGCCGCAAAGCTCGAGATCAAGGTGGATGATGAGGAGCTCGACAAGACCATCGCCAATATCGAGGAGCAGAACCACCTGCTGCCCGGACAGCTGAAGCTGGCGCTGGCCCAACAGGGCATGGATTACGACACCTATCGCGAGAATCTGCGTCGCCAGATCCTCAGCAGCAAGCTGATCAACATCGCGGTGCGCAGCAAGGTCCAGATCAGTGAAGAGGCGATGCGCGAGTATTATCGCAAGTACATGGCCTCCATGCATCCCGTGCGCGAGGTGCGCCTGGCCCAGATCCTGCTCGCCTTGCCGGCCGAACCCGCCCCCGAGCAGGTCGCCGAAGTGCGCGCCAAGGCCAAGAGGATTCACCGCCAGCTGCTGCAGGGCGGCGATTTCGCCCAGCTGGCGCGGCTGCATTCGGACGGACCGGAGGCGGAAAAAGGTGGCGTCATGGGCTGGTTCCTGCCCGGCGGCATTGCCTCCCGCTTCGCCGCGGCCCTGGAGCTGCCGGTCGGTGGCATTTCCAACCCGATCCGCTCACCGGCCGGCTTTCATATCCTGACCGTGCTGGAAGAGCGCATGCACGAACCCGAGAAACAGGGCGAGGCCTACGATGAGGTTCATGCCCGGCATATCCTGCTGCAGATCCCGAAATCCGCCGATGCCGCCACGCGCGCGAAGATCATGCATCGCGCGCGTACGATCGCGCGTAACATGGCCGATGCCAGCGACGAGGAATTCGCGACCCGCGCCAGAGAGGTGTCGCAGGGACCGAGCGCCAGCCGCGGCGGCGACCTCGGCTGGTTCCGGCGCGGCGCCATGGTCAAGGCCTTCGAGGATGCGGCATTCTCGCTCAAGCCCGGGCAGACCAGCGGCGTCGTCGAATCCCCCTTTGGCCTGCATATCATCCGCGTCATCGAACGCCGCCATGTCGATCCCAATTCGTTTGAGGCCAGGCAGGATCAGATCCAGCAGATCCTGATCAATGCCGAGATGCAGGAACAGCTGCCGCGCTGGCTGGCCGGACTGAAGGCCCGCGCCGAAATCGAACGCCACGACTGCAGCGATGTCGCGCTCGCAGACAACGCGGAGCCAGCAGCCACGCCCTTGCCCAAAGAAACGCCGGAGCAGGCCGTGGAACGCTGGCGCGCAGCCTGGAGCAGCCGCGATATCGAGAGCTATCTCACCGCCTACAGCGCGCATTTCGATCCCGGTCCGCGCTTCCGAAGCCGGGAGGAATGGAAGGCCTACAAGCAGCGCGTCATCGGCAACAAGCGCTTCATCCGCGTCACCCTTGCCGATCTGAAGACGGAGATGCTCGATGCGACGCATGCGCGCGTCCATTTCACCCAGCGATTCGAGTCCGACCGCTTTTCCAGCCGGGATGCCAAGACGCTGGAGCTTGAGAAGAACGGCGACCACTGGCTGATCACGCGTGAGACATCCCAGCCCCTGTAGACCGCGTTGGCGCTGCTGATCACGCTCGGCGAGCCGGCTGGCATCGGGCCGGACTGCCTGCTACGACTGCATGCGGCGAAGGCCGCAGCACTCGACGACTGCATCGTCGTCGCGCCGGCCCTGTGGCTGAGCAGACGGGCTGCCGAGATCGGCCTGCATCCTGAAATCCGAGAATATCCCGAGCTGCATCAGGCCATTGCCTCCGCAGCCGGTTGCGGTCTTGTCTGCTGGAACCCGCTGCCCGGCCCGGGTCCGGAAGCCATCTGCGGCCGACCCTCCCCGGACACGGCCGGCGCCGTCATCGCCTGCATCCGCGAGGCCGCCTTGGCCTGCATCCGCGGCGAAGCCGCCGGCATGGTCACCGGTCCGATCGAGAAGGCCGTGCTGCGTGATGCCGGCTTTGATTTCCCGGGCCACACGGAATTCCTCGCACATCTGGCCGGCAATGGCGAGGTCGTGATGATGCTGGCCTCGGATCGCCTGCGTGTGGCATTGCTGACCACGCACCTGGCCCTGGCCAGCGTGCCCGCCGCGCTCAGCATCGAGAGCACCTTGAAGGCCATCCGCATCACCGCGGCCGATCTTTCGCGCCATTTCGGCATCAAGCGCCCGCGCATCGGCCTGTGCGCCCTGAATCCGCATGCCGGAGAGAAGGGGCATTTCGGCGATGAAGAGATTCGCATCCTGAAGCCGGCGGTCGAGGCCGCCCGCGATCAGGGCATCCGCATCGACGGCCCGCTGCCGTCCGATACGCTGTTCTCGCCGATGATGCGCGATAAATTCGATGCCATCGTCTGCTGCTATCACGATCAGGGCCTGATCCCGATCAAGGCACTGAGCTTCGGCGAGGCGGTCAATGTGACACTCGGGCTGCCGTTCATCCGCACCAGTGTGGATCACGGCACGGCGCTTGCACGTGCAGGATCGCCCAAAGTGTCCTACAGTAGCCTTGAAGCCGCCATCGGCTTGGCGGCAGCCATGAGCGCATCAGCTCGCTGAGGAGGATCGGTTGCAGATCAATCAGCTTGCCGGAAACCTGCTGCTGGCCACGCCCTCGCTGAAGGATCCGAACTTCCGGGAAAGCGTGGTACTCGTCTGCAGCCATGACGAGAACGGCAGCATGGGCCTGATCATCAACCGGCCACGGGATCTGACGCTGCTGGACGTGCTGAACGATCTGCACATCCTCACGTCGGAACAGCCGCAACATGCCGAGCTGCTTCGGCAACCGGTGTTCGAGGGCGGGCCGGTCGATGAATTCCGCGGCTTCATCCTGCACGATGCCTGGCATATCTACGACTCGACGATGCAGGTCAGCGACGAGCTGCACCTGACCGCCTCGCGCGACGTGCTCGAGCATCTGGCCGCCGGCGACGGACCGGAGCATTTCATGATGATGCTGGGCTATGCCGGCTGGGGCCCGGGCCAGCTCGAGGCGGAGCTGGCCGAGAACGACTGGCTGATCGCGCCGGCCAGCCATCGGATCATCTTCCAGGAGCCGCCCGAAAGCCGCTGGAACTTCGGCGCCCGCTGCATGGGCGTAGATCCGGCACAGCTCTCCGACCAGATCGGCCACGCCTGAACTTCGCGTGCCAGACCGTTGCGTTTACGGCAGTCTTGGCCCCTCGCAACGAACATCGCAGGAGGCAGGAGCGTGAACATCCTGATCGTATTCCATTCCGATTACGGCAACACGAAGAAGATGGCCGAGGCCATCGCCGCCGGCGCGCGCGCCACGGGGCTTGCCCGCGACATCGTCAGCCGCACGGCCGACGAGGCCCGGCTCGAGGATCTGTGCGGGGCCGATGTCATCTTCTTCGGCACGCCGGTGCACATGGGCTCGATGGCCTGGCCAATGAAGAAGCTGATCGATCAGGCCGGCAAGCTGTGGATGGAAGGCGGGCTGGAAGGCAAGGTCGGCGGCGTGTTCGCGACCGGCGGCGGCTTCGGCAATGCCGGCGGCGGCGTGGAAACGACGATGGTCGCGCTGCATGCCCACTTCCTCGAACAGGGCATGATCGTCGTCGGCTTCCCGAAATCACTGCCCGGCTATGCCGATGGCGGCCTGCACTGGGGCGCGTATGGCCGCAGCGGCAATCATGAGGGCATGCCGGCCACCGTCAGCGAGGCCGCGCTGGTGGCGGCCAGAAGCTACGGCGCGCATGTCGTCGAGGTGGCCTCCCGGCTGCTTCGCTGAAACGTTTACGCAGACCTCTGATGGAACTCGAGCAGCGGCTGGCCGCCGGCCAGTGACAGCCTGCTCCAGCAGGCATAGGGCATCGCGAACCGACGCGTGGCCGCGATCGGCGCGCCAAGCGCCGCGGCCAGCAGCATGCGCAGGCTGCCGGAATGCGCCACGACGAGCAGCTTCCGGCCAGCGTGGCATGCCATCCATTCCCGCAGGAAATCCTCGATGCGGGCACGCAGCTCCTCCGGGCTTTCGCCGTTCGGCGGCCGCATGCCACTCGGGTCGGCGCGCCAGCGCTCCAGCATGCCCGGCCAGCCCTGTCGAATCTCATCGGCGCTCAAGCCTTCCCAGTCGCCGTAATGCAGCTCGGCGATCCGCTCATCGAGAATGCACTCGATGCCGGCCGCCTCGGCCCAGGCACGGGTGGGTCCGGCGCAGCGCGCCAGCGGCGAGGCAATGATCGTATCCACTTCATGCCGCAGATGCTCCCAGACCGCATCCATGCTCCGGCGGCCGGCATCGGTCAGCGGGTCGTCCACGCGACCGCGGTAACGCACCCCGCCTTCAAGCTCGCCGTGGCGCAGCAGATCCATTCTCGCCATCTTCGCCCCCTCAATCCCGGACGCATTGCGGGTGTTTCTGTTTCCGACAATCCGCTAAGCTGTCGGCTCAGCCCGACGATGACAATGCAGGAAGGAACACCGTGAGCGACGATTTTGACCCGAATGACCCCAAGAACCGCCAGGCCATGCAGCATGTGAAAGCTCTGCTCGAATACATCGGCGAGAACCCCGAGCGCGAAGGCCTGCTGGAAACCCCGGCGCGGGTGCTGGCGGCGATGAACGAGCATTTCGCCGGCTACCGCGAGGATCCGCGCGAGCACCTGGAGAAGACCTTCGAGGAGGTCGAGGGATACGACGAGGTCGTGCTGGTCTCGGACATCGACGTGCACAGCCACTGCGAGCATCACCTCGTGCCGTTTGTCGGCCGGGCGCATGTCGCCTACATCCCGAAGGGCCGCGTGGTCGGGCTGTCGAAGCTGGCGCGCGTTGTCGAGGGCTATGCCAAGCGGCTGCAGGTGCAGGAAAAGCTGACGATGCAGATCGCCAATGCCATCGAGGAGGTGCTCGATCCGAATGGCGTGGCCGTCATCATCCAATGCCAGCATTTCTGCATGTGCCATCGCGGCGTGCACAAGCCGAACTCCTGGACCACGACCTCGAAGCTGACCGGCGCGTTCCTGAAGAACCCGTCCTCGCGCCTGGAGCTGTTCCAGCTGATCGGCATGGATAAGGGGCTTGCCTGAAACAGGCATGGTCTGCCCGGATTCCCGCGAGTCCGATGCCGGCAGGGGTGGCGGTGCGCCGCATGCCTCGCATCACCATGGCGGTGCCGCACACGGCCTGAGCGGAGCACTGCTCCTGACCACGATCTTCGCGCTGGTGGAACTGATCGCCGGCCTGATGGCCGATTCGCTGGCGCTGCTGGCCGATGCCGCGCACATGGCCTCCGACATCCTGGCCCTGAGCCTGGCCGTGACAGCCAGCCGCATTGCCGCACGCCCGGCGCATGCCGGCATGTCCTTCGGCTATGGCCGGGCGCGCGTGCTGGCCGCGCAGGCCAACGGCCTGGGCCTGTGGTTCCTGTGCGGCTGGATCTGCTGGGAAGCGATCGGCCGGCTGCAACAGCCGCCCGAGGTGCAGGGAAACATCGTGCTGATCGTCGCGGCCGCGGGGCTGGCCGTGAACCTGATGTCGCTGTTTCTGCTGCGTCACCACCACGACCTGAACAGCCGCGCCGCCTACTGGCATGTGCTGGGCGATGCGCTGGGCTCGGTGGCGGCGATGCTGGCCGGCCTGATCATCGTGCTGACCGGCTGGAACCCGATCGATCCATTGCTGTCGTTCGTCGTCGCCGGCATCCTCGCCTGGGGCGGCTGGAAGCTGATCCGGGAAACCACACTGCTGTTGATGGAGGGCTGCCCGCCTGAAATCGATCATCAGCAGCTGCACGCGCTGATCGGGGATCTCGAGCGCGTGCGCGGCTGGCATCATGTGCATCTGTGGACGCTTCCCAGCGGCACACTGGCGCTATCAGCGCATATCGAGCTGGAGGACATGCATGACTGGCCGCAGCTGCTGCCGCAGATCCAGCAGGAACTGGCCGCGCGCGGCATCGAACACGCGACGCTTCAGCCCGAACTCAGCCGCTGCGAGGAAGCGCGCAACAGCGCTTGAACTTTCTGCCGCTGCCGCAGAAGCAGGGCTCGTTGCGTCCGGGTTTCTCAAGCCGGCAGCGGCCATCCAGATACAGCCATCCCGGCGGCTGATCCGATCGGACAAAGCGGCTCCGCTCATGCAGCACGCAAATGACACCGTCCCCGTCGCGAAACCAGGCCCGGAACTCGACCTCGGCGCCATCCCCGTCCGTCCGGACATGCAACACCCTCAGCGCCAGCCAGGTGGTTCGATCCCGCGACAGATCCAGGCTGTCCGGTCGCGTGGATGGATGCCAGCTCTTCAGCAGCCAGGCTTCATTGCCACGCACATAGGCGGTATAGCGCGAACGCATGACCGCGTCCGCAAGGGCCATGGCGCGGCTGTCGGACATCAGCCGGCCACAGCAGGCGCCCTCCTCCCTGCCCGAACCGCAGGGACAGCCTCCCGGACTCAGCCCCATGCCCGCCTCACAGCGGATCGATGACATGGTCCACCCAGTCTTCGGGAGCGACCTCGCTTTCGGTCACGCAGCGGCCGCACACCGATATCCCGGCCCTGACCACGCTGTCCGGATCGCCGGAGATCAGCGGATGCCAGTCCGGCAGCGCCTGCCCCGCATGGCGCAGGCGATAGGCGCAGGTAGTCGGCAGCCACGCATACTGCGCCTCGGCAAACTCGCGGATGGCCAGACATTCCGGCACCCGGCTTGTCCGGTTCGCATAATCGCTGCAGCGGCCATGCTCGATGTCGAGCAGACCGCAGGCGACATCGGTATACAGCAGCTCGCCCGTGTCCTCATCCTCGAACTTGTGCAGACAGCACAGCCCGCAGCCATCGCACAGGGCCTCCCATTCCTCGTCGCTGAGTTCCGCAAGCGGCTTGTTCCAAAAATCCATGCTCCGATTCCACCACAAGCCGGCGCGGAAACCAAATCCAGGGCATAGGCCCCTTTCCGATTCTCCCCACCTTCCCCCACCCCTTGCTTCAGAAGCCAATTTCCCGGCATCCAATGACTCAAAATGACACGCCATGCCGCGGAGGCGGGTTGACAAGGGTGGAATTGTGGCCAATATTGGCATCTAGTGGGGAAAAGTGGGTAATTTATCCATCCCCTCTCGGGAGGCTGGGAGAGCAATGTTCCAGGGCGAATACAGCAACAACATGGACGACAAGGGCCGCGTCAGCATCCCTGCCGCCTTCCGTGACACGCTGAAGTCCCACCATGCCGACGAGCGCATCGTCATCACCCGCTCGCCACACGCTCGCTATCTCGTCGCCTACCCGATGCGCGAATGGAAACGGCTTCAGGCCCGCATCGCCGCCACGCCTCCCAGTCCGCAGCTGCGGGCCTTCAAGCGCATCGTCATCAGTTCCGCGCAGGAATATACGCCGGACCGCCAGGGGCGAGTGCTGATTGCGCCCAGCATGCGGGAATACGCCCGTATGAGTCGCACCATCCAGTTCGCCGGCGCCGGCGAAACCTTCGAGATCTGGGACAAGGCCAGCTGGGACAAACAGCTGGAAGCCGACCTGGCCCTGGCCAGGGATTTCGAACTGGGCCTGTGATGTGGGCGACGGCCAAGCGCATATCCCGGTTCTGCGCGACGCTTTCGTGGCCGCGCTGCTTACCGATCCGGATGGTCGCTATGTCGACTGCACCTTCGGACGCGGTGGTCACAGCCGCGCCATCCTTGAGCGGCTCTCCGACCGGGGGAGGCTGCTGGCGCTGGACCGCGACCCCGAGGCCGTGGCGGAAGGCGAAAGGCTCGCCGCGCAGGATCCGCGCTTCACGATCCGCCATGCCGATTTCGCCAGCCTCGAGCGCGCCCTTGCGGCCATGGGATGGGACGCGGTGAACGGCATCGGCTTTGACCTCGGCATTTCATCCCCGCAGGTGGACGATGCCTCGCGTGGCTTCTCGTTCACGAAGAACGGGCCGCTGGACATGCGCATGGACCCGCAAAGCGGTCTGCCGCTGGAGCGCATGCTGGCGCATGTCAACGAGCGCGAGCTGGCGGACATCATCTATCGCTATGGCGATGAGCGACATTCGCGCCGCATTGCCCGCGCCATTCTCCGGGCGCTCAGGGAAGACCGGCTGCACACGACCCGCGATCTGGAAAACGTCTGCTTCCATGCCGTACCGCCTGCGGCCCGTCATGGCAGCACGCACCCGGCCACGCGCACCTTCCAGGCCCTGCGCATGTGGGTCAACAGCGAGGCCGAGCAGATCGAAATCGGCGTGCGCGCGGCGATGAAGCATCTGCTTCCCGGCGGGCGCCTGGCGGTCATTTCGTTCCATTCCGGCGAGGACCGGCGGGTACGCGACCTGATCGAGTCCGAGGTGCATCCCTGCACCTGTCCGCCGCAGATGCCCGTCTGCGTCTGCGGCCGCACGCCGACGATGCGCTGGATTCACAAGAAGCCGATTCGCCCGGACGCGGAGGAGCTGGCATCCAACCCCCGCAGCCGCTCCTCCCGTCTGCGCGTGGCCGAACGCCTGCCATCGGGAGGCGAACGATGAACCGGCTCATTCCCGCCATCGCCCTGGGGCTGGTCCTGGGACTGATGGCCGCCGCCCAGATCTGGCTGTCGCACCTGCGCTATGAAACCTCGCAGGCCATGCAGAGACTGCAGTCCGAGAAGCAGCAGCTGGCGCTGGATACCAGCAAGCTGAAGCTGGAGATCGCCAGCCTGACGCGCCCCGAGCGCCTGCGCGAAATCGCGCAGAAGCAGCTGCACATGGCCCCGCCCCGGCCGATGCAGGTCATCCGCCCATGAGCCACGCTCCCGTTTCCGCCCCGGCGAGGGATCAGCGCCATATCCGCCGGCGCATCGAGGCCGTGGCCGGCCTGCTGGGTCTGGGGATTGCGCTGCTCGCGATCCGCGCGGTGGACCTGCAATGGCTTCAGGCCGATGAACTGGCCGCCAAGGCGGAGAAGCAGCGCTATCGCCAGTACACCGCCCTTGCGCCGCGCGGCAACATCACCGACGCCAGGGGGCGTATCCTGGCGGAAAGCGTGGAGGTTCCGTCGATCGCGGCGATGGCCGACGAGGTCCCCGAGGGCGAGATTCCACGGCTAGCCGGCGCGCTGGGCATATCGCCGTCCCGGCTGAGTGCCAGGCTGAAGGGAAGAAAAGGCTTTGTCTGGCTTGCGCGGCAAGTGACGCCGGCCACGGCCGAGAAGGTCATGGCACTGAATATCCCCGGGATTCGCAGGGAAACCGAGTGGCGCCGCTATCATCCGCTAGGGCCCGAGACCGGCCATCTGCTGGGATTCGTCGGCATTGATGGCCATGGTCTGGAGGGCATCGAGCGCGCCTTCGACAGGCAGCTGGCCGGCGAACCCGGCATCCGTCAGGTTCGTCGCGATGCGCGCGGGCATTCGCTGCCCGGCGGCGTCTGGCTGCGGGAACCGACGCCCGGGCGTTCCCTGAAACTGACGATCGATGCCACGATCCAGAGCATTGCCTATGCGGCGCTGGCCGACGGCATTCGCCGCCAGCAGGCCAGGGGCGGTTCGGTCGTCGTACTGCGCCCGGAGGATGGCGCGGTGCTGGCCATGGTCAGCTGGCCGGGATTCAATCCAAACGACTTCCGCAGCTTTCAACCCTCCGAATGGCGCAATCGCGCCATTACCGATGTCTTCGAGCCCGGCTCGACGCTGAAGCCGTTCACGGTCGCCGCGGCGCTGAAATCCGGACACTGGCAGCCGGATTCGAGGATCTTCTGCGAGAACGGCGCCATGCAGGTGGCCGATCACGTGATTCATGACGACCATGCCGAGGGCTGGCTTGATCTGACGGGGCTGCTTGCGAAATCCAGCAATATCGGCGCGGCGAAGCTGGCGCTGGATATCGGCGTGCAGCCTCTGTATACGATGCTTCGCGATGTCGGCTTCGGCCAGCGAACGCGCATCGGACTCTCCGGCGAATCGCCCGGCATCGTCCTGCCGGCGGAGCGATGGGGGCCGGTGGAAACGGCCAACATCGCCTTCGGACAGGGCATCGCCGTGACGCCGTTGCAGCTTGCAACGGCATTTTCCGTTCTGGCCAATGACGGAGTTCTGATCCGCCCCAGGATCATCGACGACGCTCCAACGGCTAATGCCCGGCAGCGGCGAGTTCTGCCGGCTTCCATCGCCCGGCAGGTGCGCCGCATGCTCGAATATGCCACCAGTCCCGATGGCACCGGTCACAAGGCTGTGCCGGCTGGCTATCGCGTCGCCGGCAAGACCGGGACGGCCCAGAAGCCGGACCGCTACGGCAGCTACAACAGTGACCGATTCACCGCCGTCTTTGCCGGCATGGCCCCGGCCGATCGCCCGCGCCTGGTCATCGCCGTCGTCGTCGATGAGCCGCAGAAGAGCATCTACGGAGGCCAGGTGGCGGCCCCGATCTTCCGCAATATCGCGGCCAACGCCCTTCCCTATCTCGGCATTCCGGCCACCAGTGAAAGCCCGGCCAGCGAGGACGGCTGGCAGACGATGCGCATCGCCGATGTCGCCGACGCCGTGCCCGGCCAGGACGCGATCGGCATGTCGCTGCGCGAGGTGCGGCGACTGGCCGCCGCCCGCGGCTGGAAGCTGAAGGTCCATGGCTCCGGCTGGGTGGTGCGGCAGCATCCGTTGCAGCTGCTCGGCCTGGAGGAAGGCGATCTGCTGGAGGTGTGGCTCGATGACTGATCCGCACACGCTCTTTCCGGAACTGGACCGGCTGCACTCGCTGATGCAGCTGAGCCAAGGTCTGGGCATGCTCAGGCCCGGTCCGGCGGGGGATGTGCAGCTTTGCGGTCTGACCGACGATTCGCGCGAGGTGCGTCCGGGCTATGCCTTTGTCTGCCTGCCGCGCTGCGAGCGTTTCGCCAGCGACTATGCGCGCATGGCCGAGGCCAACGGCGCGCATGCGGTCATCAGCGTCGGCCTGCCGGTGAAAACGGAGCTGCCGCTGTTGCAGCTGGCTTCGATGGAGGAACTCGGGCAATGGCTGCGCCGCTGGTTCGATACCGAGCAGACGTCGGTCCGCATGATCGGCATCACGGGCACCGACGGAAAGACCAGTGTCGCCTGGATGCTGCGCGAGGCATTGGGCCGGCGCCTGCAGCAGCGAAGCTGGAGCACGGGCACCCTGGGCCTGGTTCAGGATGAGGGGCAGATCCGGGACATCGGCAATACGACGCCGGCTCTGCTGACGATGCATGCCCTGCTGGCGGCGGCCGCGGAACAGGGTGTTGCAAACCTCGTCAGCGAGATCTCCTCGCACGGCATCGCCCAGCAACGCATCGCCGGCATCGATTTCGATATCGCGGTGTGGACCAGCATGGGCCATGACCACCTGCAGGACCACGGCGGCTATGCCAACTACCTGGCCACGAAGGCGGATTTCGTCCATCGCGTGGCCCAAGCCGGTGGCCAGGTCATCGCCAATGCCGACCACGAGGACATCTGCGCCCGCGCCCCCGAGGGCACGCGATGGTACGGCCGGGGCCTGCATCGCGATGGTATCGACCTGCGCTGGGAGCAGGAGCTGCCGGGCATGGTGCGGCTGGCCTGGGGCGATGACGAGATTCTGATCGAGGACATCCCGCTGGGCGATTTTCATGCCGAGAATATCGCCTGTGTCGCACTGACCCTGCTGGGACTGCCCGGCGTCGAATTCCGCCACCTTCCGGCGCTGCTGAACGGCCTGAGCGCGCCGCCGGGCCGCATGCAGGACATGGCGGCCGGGCTTTGGCAGGTCTTTATCGACTATGCGCATACGCCGGAAGCCCTGCAACGCTGCCTGAGGACCGCGCGTTCCCTGACGCGCAAGCGGTTGATGGTGGTGTTCGGCTGCGGCGGCGAGCGCGATCGGGAGAAGCGCCCGCAGATGGGTGAAACGGCGGCCGAGCTCGCCGATGTAGTATGGATCACGACGGACAACCCCCGCGGGGAGCTGCCGGAGGTCATTGCCTCGGAGATCGAGCATGGCATCCCGCGTCCCTATGCGGCGGAGATCCGCCTGCAGCTGGATCGCGAAAAGGCGATTGCCGAGGCCATCGAGGCGCTGCAGCCGGGGGATACGCTGGTCATTGCCGGCAAGGGGCACGAGGCCTACATGGAAATCGCCGGCACGCGCATTCCGTGGAGCGACCGCGAAATCGCCGAAAAATATCTTCGGGCCAAGGGGATGCGGGCATGCGCCTGAGCAGTGATGCGATTCGCGCGGCCACCGGCGGCCACTGGCATGGGCAGCCGCCGGCATGCATTGAGGCCATCGCCACCGACAGCCGCGACTTCAAGGCCGGCCAGGCCTTCCTGGCCCTGCGCGGACCGCATTTCGACGGCCATGCCTTCGGCCGCGATGTGGCCGATCGCGCCTGTGCGATGATCGGCGATTCGGCGGGCATGTCGCTGTGGCGGGATCTGGATGTGCCGCAACTGGAGGTGACGGATACGCTGGCGGCCCTCGGCGAAATCGCCGCCTGCTGGCGCGACCGGCTGGAAGCCACCCGCCTGATCGCCATCACCGGATCCTTCGGCAAGACCAGCCTGCGCTCGCTGCTGGCGCATGCGCTCAAGCGGCTCGGCTTCAGCGTGGGTGCGACGAAGGCGAACCTGAACAACCTGATCGGCGTGCCCAAAACACTGCTGTCCATCGGGGCGGATGCGGACTTCGGCATCGTCGAATGCGGCATCAGCGAGATCGGCGAAATGCAGCGGCTGGCGCGCATCGTGCGTCCGGATATCGCCGTGCTCACCGGCCTGGCGCCGGCGCATGCCGCCGGCCTCGGCGGCCTGCATGGAATTGCCCGTGAAAAGGCCATTCTGCTCGATCATGTCCGCCCCGGCGGCTGGGTGGCGCTCGGCGAAGGCGTCAGCGCACAGCTCGCCGCCGCAGGTGTAAAGGCCCCGGCAGACCGGCTCACCGCCGAATCCGCCGTGATTTGGGAGCTTGCCGGCCGGCATCTGCAGCTCGGTCATGGGCTGGAAAGGGCCGCGCTTGAGCTGGCGCTGCCGGCCAGGCACTGGGCGGCCAACATCGCGCTGGCCGCCGGCATCCTGCTGCGCGTGCTGGCCGAAGCCGGCCGGCCTGTGAGCCTCGAATCGGCCGCCCAGGCCCTGCGGGACTGGCAGCCGGAACCGGGACGCATGCGCATGCATGCCGGCGCCAATGCCGTGCGCATTCTTGATGACAGCTACAACGCCAACCCGGCCTCGATGCAGGCCGCGCTGGACACGCTGGCCGCCCTGAAGCCGCCGCGCATCGCCATCCTCGGCGACATGGCCGAACTCGGCGAGGCCAGCGAGGCCGCCCATCGCTCGCTGGACCCCGGCGACATCGAGCAGCTGATCCTGATCGGCCCGCAGATGCGCCTGCTGGCCGAGACCCGGCCGCAGGCCCGGTGGTTCGCGGACGTTGACGAAGCGCTGGAGCAGCTGCGGCGGACACCGCTGCCCCATGGCGCAACCGTGCTGGTCAAGGCCTCGCACAGCATGGGGCTTGCGCGCATCGTCGAACTGCTGGCCAGCCAGCCGGAGGAGAAGGCCCATGCTGTATAATCTCCTCTACCCGCTGGCCGACCGCATCTCGGCCTTCAATCTCTTCCAGTACATCACCTTCCGCACGGTGTATGCGCTGATCACCTCGCTGCTGATCTGCTGGATCCTCGGCCCCCGCTTCATCGAATGGCTGAAGCGCCATCAGTCCAAGGGACAGCCGATCCGTCATGACGGCCCGGAATCGCACCTGCTGAAGGCCGGCACGCCGACGATGGGCGGCCTGCTGATCCTGATGTCGCTGAGCATTGCCACGTTGCTGTGGGCCGATCTGACCAATGCGCTGGTCTGGCTGGCGCTGCTGGTGACCCTGGGCTACGGCGCCATCGGCTGGTGGGATGACTACCTGAAGCTGATCAAGGACAACCCGAAGGGGCTGGCCGGGCGCTGGAAACTGGCGCTGCAGCTGCTGTTCGGCGGCATCGCCGCCATCGGCCTGAGCCTGTTGACCGATCCGGTCGTGGACATCCCGTTCTTCAACATCCAGTGGGACATGGGCTGGTTCTATCCGCTGTTCGTGATCTTCGTGCTGATCGGCAGTTCCAACGCGGTGAACCTGACCGACGGACTGGATGGTCTCGCGGTTGCGCCGACATTCATGGTGGCCAGCGCCCTCGCCGTCGTCGTCTATCTCGCCGGCCATGCCCATTTTGCGGCCTATCTGATGATCCCGCATGTTTCCGGCGCCGGCGAACTGGCGGTGTTCTGCGGCGCCATCGTCGGCGCCTGCCTGGGATTTCTGTGGTTCAACACCTATCCGGCCCAGGTCTTCATGGGCGATGTCGGCGCGCTGGCACTCGGGGGCGCGCTCGGCTTTGTCGCCAGCGCCGTGCATCAGCAGTTCCTGCTGGCCATCGCCGGCGGCCTGTTCGTGCTTGAAGCCGTTTCGGTCATCGTGCAGGTCGCCAGCTTCAGGATGACCGGCCGGCGCGTCTTCCGCATGGCGCCGATTCATCACCATTTCGAACTCAAGGGCTGGGCAGAGCCCAAGGTCATCGTGCGCTTCTGGATCATCTCGATGATCCTGGCGCTCGTGGCGCTGTCCACGCTGAAGATCCGATGAATGTCATGATCAAGCCGACGTCCCCCGGAGCGGACCGCAGCACGATGAGCGCCATCATCGGCATGGGCCGAACCGGCCAAGCCGTCGCGGCCTATCTGACCCGTCTCGGACAGGGCTGCGAAGGCTTTGACGAACACCCGGTCCAGCTTCCCGACTCCCTTCAGGTTCCGGTGCATGTCGGCAGACTTAACGCCGATGTCCTGGCGCAGTTCGCGCGCGTCATCGTCAGCCCCGGCGTCAGCTGGCAGCATCCGGTCCTGGAGCGGCTGCGCCAGGCCAATGTTCCGCTTCTCGGAGATCTGGACCTGTTCAGCGAGGCCTACGATGGCGAGCTGATTGCCGTCACCGGCACCAATGGCAAGACCACGACCGTCAGTCTGATCGCAACGCTGCTGGATACCCTTCCCGGCGGCATCGAGGCCGCAGGCAACATCGGTCGCCCGATGCTCGAACTGCTCGATGGCGAAGCTCCCAGGCGCGTCGTGCTGGAGCTCTCCAGCTTCCAGCTCGAACGCTCGCGCATCATCCACCCGAACCGGGCCGTGCTGCTCAATGTGCAGCCGGACCATGCCGACATGCACATCAGCGCCGCGGCCTATGAAGCAGCCAAATGCCGGCTGTTTGCAGCCCAGCGCGAAGGGGATACGGCCATGCTGCCGGCTGACGCACACTGGCATGGGCTGGCAGAAGAACTGGCCGGACGTGGCGTGCGTGTCTGCCGTTTCGGCTTCGGCGATCCGGAAACGCTCATCTGCGGTGTGCAGATGCTCGATGAAGGCGCCTGGCGGATCTTCTGGCATCAGGACGGGGAGACCCAGTGCATTCCCGCCTCGGAACTGCCCGCGCGCGGCCGCCATCAGCATGTCAATCTCGCCGTGGCCGCCCAGACGGCGGCCGATTACGGCGTGTCCGCCTCGGTCATCCGGCTGTGTCTGACCTCGTTCCACGGCCTGAGCCATCGCCTGCAATCCCTTGGCGTGATCGGCAACCGCGAATGGTTCGACGATTCCAAGGCCACGAATCCCGATGCCGCGGCGGCAGCGCTGGCCGCCTTCGATCAGGTCGTCTGGATCTGCGGCGGACTGTCGAAAGGCGCAAACCTCGATGCGCTGATCCCGGTCGTATCGCAGCACGTCGCCCAGGCCCTCGTTATCGGGCGCGACTCCAGGGAGTATGCCGAGCTCTGCCGCAGGGCGGGCGTGCCGACAACGATCGCCGGCACGATCGAACAGGCCGTGCGCCACGCAGCCCACGCCCAGCCCGGGCTTCCGGTGCTGCTGTCGCCGGCCGCGGCCAGTCAGGACCAGTTCCGCGATTATGCCGAGCGCGGCCGCGCCTTCGCCAAGGCCGTTCGGGAGCTGCAATCATGAGCCGCAGGATGCATCTGGCCGGACCGGATCCGATTCTGACCGGATCGGTGGTTCTGCTGATCGGGCTGAGCGTGCTGATGGTCTACAGCGCCAGCCTGAGCGTGGCCGAGGTGCGCTATCAGGACTCGCTGCGCATCATCCGTCACTGGCTGATGTATATCCCTGTCGCGCTGTTCGTGATGTGGTGGCTCTCGCGCATCGAGCTGGGCTGGTGGAAAGCCATCGCGCTTCCCGTTCTGGGCCTGGCCCTACTGCTGATGGCGGCGGTTCTGGTTCCCGGGCTGGGCCGGGAAATCAATGGCGCGCAGCGCTGGTTCTCGCTGGGAGGGCTGACGCTGCAGCCGGTGGAACTGCTCAAACCGGCCATCATCATCTACATGGCCTATTACCTCGCTAGCTTCCCGGACCGGCTGCACCGCTTCAGCATCGGGCTGGCGCCGATGCTGCTGGTGCTGATCATCTCCCTGACCCTGCTGCTGCTGCAGCCGGATTTCGGCAGCGCCGCGCTGATCACCGCCGTCTGCTTCTGCATGTGGTTTGTCGGCGGCGTACCGATGCGGCACCTGCTCGGCGTGCTCGGCACCATCGTTCCACTGGCGCTGATCGCACTGGTCGCCGAGCCCTATCGCATGCAGCGCCTAGTCAGCTTTCTCGATCCGTGGAACGATCCGTTCGGCAGCGGCTACCAGCTGGTGCAGTCGATGATCGCCTTCGGCAGCGGCGGCATCTTCGGCGCCGGTATCGGCCAGGGCGTGCAGAAGCTGTTCTATCTGCCGGAGGTGTTCACCGATTTCATCTCCGCCTGCATCGCCGAGGAGCTCGGCCTGATCGGCACGCTCAGCGTCATTGCCGTCTTCGCGCTGCTGCTCGGGCGCGGCATCTGGCTGACCCTGAAACATGAGGACATGTTCTCGCGCCTGCTGATCCTCGGCTGCACGCTGCTGATCGGCTTCGCCTTCATCATCAACCTGGGGGCTGCGATGGGCATCCTGCCGACCAAGGGCATGCCGATGCCGTTTGTTTCCTACGGCGGCAGCGCGCTGATCGGCGCATGCGCGCTGATCGGCCTGATGCTGTCCGCCCAGCGCCACCGCAAGGGAAATCAGAGGCTGGGAGGTCGCGCATGAAGCGGAATGCGCTGCTTTGCATCGCCGGCGGCGGCACCGGCGGCCATGTGATGCCGGCCCTGGCGCTGGCCGATGCCGCTCGCGACCGCTGGCCGGAGCTGCGGGTGCAGTTCATCGGCGCCGAACGCGGCCTGGAGGCCAGGCTGTTGCCCGAACGCGGCGAGAACGCGCTGCTGTTGCGGATGCATGCCGTCCAGGGCGCGGGCCTGACGCAGCGGCTGCGAGTGCTTCTGTGGGAGCTGCCACGGGCCATCCTGCGCATCCGCCGCTCCTGGAGGGATCAGCGTCCGGATCTTCTCGTCGGCGTCGGCGGCTATGCCAGCGTTTCCGGCGTGCTTGCGGCGCTGCTCTGCCGCATCCCGGTGGTGCTCTACGAGCAGAATGCGATGCCGGGCCTGGTCAACCGCACGCTGGCCCGCTTCTGCGATGCGATCATGCTGGGCTTTGAGGCCGCGCGCTCGCGCCTGCCCGGACGCATCCGCAGCATCGTCACCGGCAATATCGTGCGCCGGGATATCCGAAGAGTCAGCTGGCAGACGCATCAGCCGCCGCGGCTGCTGGTCATGGGCGGATCGCAGGGTGCTGCGGTACTCAACAGCCAGGTTCCCGAAGCCTGCGCGCTGCTGGCGCGCAAGGGCCGCCGCTTTTTCGTCAGCCATATCGCCGGGCGCGATGAAACGGCCAGAAGCAGGGCCGAGTCGGTCTATCGCGAGGCCGGCATCGAGGCCCGGGTGCTCGGCTTCTGCGATGCGATGCCGGAATTCTACGCCGACGGCGAGCTGCTGATCGCCCGCGCCGGCGCGATGACCGTTTCTGAGGCGGCTGCCATCGGCCTGCCCTCGATCCTCGTGCCGCTGCCGCATGCGGCCGACGATCACCAGCGGGCCAACGCCGAAAGCCTCGGAGACGGCGCCATCATCATCGACCAGTCCCGGCTCACGCCGATGCTTCTGGCCGCCACGATCGAGGAGCTGCTGTTTGACCCCGAGAGACTGGAGGCCATGCATCGCAGGCTCAAGGAGCGGGCGATTGAGGATGCGGCCGAACGCCAGATCGGCGTATTGAGCGACTATCTTGAGGAGGCCGTGGCATGAAGTC
>CAZDLB010000006.1:0-6329 GCA_964505995.1 uncultured Zetaproteobacteria bacterium | reverse complement strand
GAACGCCAGATCGGCGTATTGAGCGACTATCTTGAGGAGGCCGTGGCATGAAGTCGCGCGTGCAGACGATCCACCTGATCGGCATCGGCGGCATCGGCATGAGCGGCATTGCCGAGCTGCTGCACAATCAGGGCTTCCGGGTGCAGGGCAGCGATGCAGCAGACAGCCCCAACGTGCAGCGCCTCAGGGAGCTCGATATCCCGGTCCATATCGGACACGACCCCGCCAATCTTGGCGAGGCGCAGGTCGTCGTCGTGTCCTCGGCGATCGATCCGGGCAATCCGGAGATCCTTGCCGCGCGCGAGGCCGGCATTCCGGTGATTCCGCGCGCCGAAATGCTGGCCGAGCTGATGCGCATGAAGCAGGGCATCGCCGTGGCCGGCAGCCATGGCAAGACGACGATGACCTCGCTGATCGCCCACGGCATGGAGGCCGCGGGTCTGGATCCGACCTACATCATCGGCGGCCGCCTGATCGCCACCGGCAGCAACGCCCGTCTGGGCGCAAGCCCATGGCTGGTGGCCGAGGCCGACGAATCCGATGGCTCCTTCCTGCGCCTGTCACCGACGATCGCCGTGGTCAGCAACATCGACCCCGAGCATCTGGATCATTACGGCGACTTCGACGCCCTGCTCGCGGCCTTCCGCCAGTTTGTCGAAACGGTCCCGTTCTACGGCCGTGTCGTGCTGCATCATGAGCACCCGCATGTCGCCGGCCTGCGCGAGGGGCTGCACAAGCCGGTGACGACCTACGGCAGCAGCCCACAGGCGGATCTGCATCTGACCGGCTGCCAGGCCACGGCCGAGGGGCAGCGCTTCCATGCCGCGCATCGCGAACGGGGCGATCTGGGCGAATTCCGCCTCCCGCTTCCCGGACGGCACAATGCCGAGAATGCGCTGGCCGCGATCGCGGTGCTGCTCGATCTGAACATCGAGATCGAAACGATCCGCCAGGCGCTCGCCTCCTTCGAAGGCATCCAGCGGCGCTTCCAGCGCAGCCGCATCGGCCAGGGCATGCTCATCGACGACTATGCGCATCATCCAAGCGAGATCCGGGCCACGCTCGATGCGGCCCGCCAGTGCTGGCCGGATGCAGCCATCCGCGTGATCTTCCAGCCGCATCGCTACACGCGCACGCGCGATCTGATGGCCGAGTTCCTCGGCGCCTTCGATGCGGCCAACGAGGTGCTGCTGCTGCCGATCTATGCCGCCAGCGAAGCGCCGATCGAGGGCATCGACAGCGAGCATCTGTGCGAGGCGATGAAACAGCGCGGTCATCGCTGCGTCGGCCTGCTTCCGGATCTTAAAGCCGCGCGCCTGCAGGCCGGCGCATGGCTGGATCAGGGCGATGTCGTGATCCTGATGGGCGCCGGTTCCATCGGTTCGCTGGCAGCGGAGATGCGCCGCGAATCCGCTTCCGGGGGCGAGCGATGAGCGGCTGGATCGAAAGCCTGAAGTCCCTGGGCCGCTTCAGCGAGCAGGAGCCGATGGCGCGGCATACGACGCTGGGCACCGGCGGGCCGGCCCGCTGGTTCTTCCGCCCGAGCGGCCGCCAGGAACTCGCGCAGGCGCTGGCGCAGATTCCGGAGGATGTACGCATCCTGCCGCTGGGACGCGGCAGCAACATGCTGATCGCCGATTCCGGCTTCGACGGTCTGATCATCGACCTGAGCGAACTCAACGGGCTGGAAATCGATGGCTGTCGCGTCCATGCCGAGGCCGGTGTACGCATGAGCGCCATCGCCCGCGCCTGCGCCGAGCACGGGCTGAGCGGCCTGGAGTTCATGGCCACCGTGCCGGGCGATCTCGGCGGCGGCGTGGCGATGAACGCCGGCGCCTTCTCGCAGCAGGTCTCCGACTGCATCACGCATGTGGAGCTGATCGACCGCCAGGGGAAAATCCATGAGCTTGAGGCTGCCTCGCTGAACATGCGCTATCGCCATACGGAGCTGCCGGCCGGTCATCTGATCGTGGCCGCCCGTTTCGCACTCTTGCCCGAGGCGCCGGACGTCATTCGCGAGCGCATGCGCAGCATGCGCAGCCGCCGCAGCAGCACGCAGCCGCTCGGGCAGCCGAACTGCGGCTCGGTCTTCAAGAACCCCGAAGGCGATCATGCCGCCCGGCTGATCGAGGCCGCCGGACTGAAGGGGACGCGCATCGGTGGCGCCCGCATCTCCGAGCGCCACGCCAACTTCATCGTCAACGAGGGCGATGCCACCAGCGCCGACGTGCTGGCACTGATCGAGCGCGCCCGGCTGGTCGTGAAGCGCAAATTCGACATCACGCTGGAACCGGAGGTGCGCATCATCGCCGACAGCGAACAGGAGGCCAGGACATGAGCATCCCGATGGATCCGCAGGCCTTCGGCCGCGTCGGCGTGCTGATGGGCGGCACCTCCAGCGAGCGCGAGATTTCGCTGCGCTCGGGCAGGGCCGTTCTGGATGCGCTGATCAGCGCCGGTGTGGATGCCGTCGGCCTGGACCTGACCACGAACTGGCCGGCCAGCATCCGGGCCGCCTCCATCGACCGGGCCTTCATCGCGCTGCACGGCACGCTGGGCGAGGACGGCTGTGTGCAGGGGCTGCTCGAGATCATGCGTATCCCCTACACCGGCTCGGGTGTGACCGCCTCGGCGCTGTGCATGCACAAGCAGCTGTGCAAGAAGGTGCTCAACGAGTCGGGGCTGAAGACGCCGACCAGCATTCCGCTGACCAGCGAAGGACCGGTCCGCTATCCGGTGATCCTCAAGCCGGTCGCCGAAGGCTCCAGCGTCGGCCTGCATCGACTGGAGTCCCCCGAGGACTGGCAGGCTCTGAAGATCGGGGAGCTTCGCGATTGGATGGCCGAGATGCCCGTTCAGGGCGTGGAGGTCAATGTCTCGGTGCTCGGGGGACGGGCATTGCCGGTCGTCGAGGTTGCGCCGCACTCCGGCGTTTACGATTTCGCATCCAAATACACGGCCGGCGCCACCGATTACTACTGCCCGGCCCGCCTGCCGGCCGAGACGCAGCGCGCCTGCATGGATCGCGCGCTGAAGGCCGTCGAGGTCTGCGGCTGCACCGGCGCGCCTCGGGTGGATCTGATCGTTCCCGATGGCGGCGAGCCCGTGATCCTGGAAATCAACACCATCCCCGGCATGACCGAAACCAGCCTGCTGCCCAAGGCCGCCGCCGCAGCCGGCATCGATTTCCAGAAGCTCTGTCTGTCCATCCTGGCCGATGCACGGCTGGAATACGCGCATCCGGGAGAGCATCGATGAGCCGCGCCAATCAGCGTCGCGTCAGCCCCGAAGAGCGCCGGGCGCGCAGGCAGAAGCGCCTTCGCTTCATGCGTCGGCTGGCGCTTGCCGTCCTTGTCGCTGGCGGCATCAGCGGTGGAGCGCTGTGGATCGACCGCGCGCTGGCGGTGCAGAGCTGGAACATCCATGGCCCCGATGAGCTGCGCCAGGCCATCGAACGGCAGCTTTCATCGATGCCGGATCGCGGCTTTCTGTCCACGCTCCCGTCCAGCCTGCGGCAGCAGTGGCTGGCGCGCATCCCGGACCTGGCCGATGTGCATATCACCCGCATCCTGCCCGGCCGTCTGGAGATTCAGGCCATGCCGCGCCAGCCCGTGGGCCTTTGGCAGGACCCGCTGGGGCGCGTGATGCTTGTCGATGAGGCCGGCCATGCGTACCGCGCCCTGAGGCGCAACGAATCGCCGGACCTGCCGATGCTGCGCATGCCGGCGTCCGATCTGGCGCATGCCGCAAACGTGCTGGCGCAGTTGCGGCAGATGCACCGGGCCATCGAGCTCAGCGAGCTGCATGCGCGCCATGACGCCTGGCTGATGTATTTCAGCCGGGGGGAGCGCTGGAGCATTCCGAAGAACGATGCGAACACCGCGCTTGCGCGCCTGAACGCCCTGCTCAGCCAGCCGCGCTGGCATGCCGGCCGCTGGCGCATTGATGCGCGCAACACATCCCGCTGGTTCATCCGGCCAGCCAAGCACGAGGGGGTAATCTGATGCCCAAACACGATCAGGTTCTGGTGGGCCTCGATATCGGTACCAGCAAGATCGCTTGTATCGTTGCCGAGGCCGCGCCGGACGGAAAACTCGATGTCATCGGCATTGGCACGCATCCATCGCGCGGCCTGCGCAAGGGGGTCGTGGTCAATATCGAATCGACCGTCGAATCCATCCGCCTGGCCGTCGAGGAGGCCGAACTGATGGCCGGCGTGGACATCCATTCGGTCTATACCGGCATCGCCGGCAGCCATATCCGCGGCTACAACAGCCATGGCGTCGTCGCATCGAAGGGAAGCGAGATCACGGCCGAGGATGTCGAGCGCGTCATCGACGCGGCCAAGGCGATGAACATCCCGGCCGATCAGAAGATCCTGCATATCCTGCCGCAGGAATACATCATCGATAATCAGGACGGCATCCGCGAACCGATCGGCATGAGCGGCGTGCGTCTGGAGGCCAAGGTGCATATCGTCACCGGCGCCGTCTCCAGCGCGCAGAACATCATCAAGTGCTGCAACCGCTGCGATCTGGATGTCGCCGACATGGTGCTCGAACAGGTCGCCTCCAGCGAGGCCGTGCTGATGCAGGACGAAAAGGACATCGGCGTCGTGCTCGTCGATATCGGTGGCGGCACGACCGACATCGCGGTCTTCCTCGACGGCGCCATCCGCCACACGGCCGTCATCCCGATCGGCGGCGATCATCTGACCAACGACCTGGTCATCGGGCTCAGGACCTCGGCCAGGGAGGCCGACCAGCTCAAGCGCAAGTACGGCGCCTGCATGGTCTCGCTGGTGCCGCCGGAGGAGCAGATCGAGATCCCCAGCGTCGGCGGCCGCGATCCCCGGCCAATGCCGCGTCAGGTCATGGCCCAGATCCTGGAGCCGCGCGTCGAGGAACTCTTCGAGATGATCAAGAACGAGCTGCAGCGCTCCGGCTATCAGGAACTGGTGGCCGCGGGACTGGTGCTGACCGGCGGCTCATCGCTGCTCGAGGGCATGGTGGAACTGGCCGAGGACATCTTCGACATGCCGGTCCGCCTTGGCCGGCCGCATGGCGTCGGCGGGCTCGTGGACGTGGTCTCCAGCCCCATCTACGCGACCGGCGTCGGCCTGATTCTCTACGGTCAGCGATACCGTCAGAACCGCCTGAACATCCGCTCGGGCGAACACAATATCCTCGCACGTGTATGGAAGCACATGCGAAGTTGGTTCGGGGACACCAGCTGATGCAGTGAAGCAGGATCAACGGGTCACACAAAAAACACGAAAAACGCAAAAAAACATCGAAAACGGAGGAAACCATGGCAACGCTTTATACATTCGAGGACACTTCAGCCCAGTCGGCCAAGATCAAGGTGATCGGCGTCGGCGGGGGCGGCGGCAACGCCCTGAACAACATGATCGACCAGAAGCTGCGCGGCGTTGAATTCATCGTCGCCAACACCGACGCGCAGGCCATCGAGCGCAACCAGGCCGAGATCAAGCTGCAGCTCGGCACCAACATCACCCGCGGCCTGGGAGCCGGCGCCAATCCGCAGATCGGCCGTGAGGCGGCCGAGGCCGAACGCGAGCACATGCGCGAATTCATGACGGATACCGACATGGTGTTCATCACCGCCGGCATGGGCGGCGGTACCGGCACCGGTGCAGCCCCCGTCATCGCCGAGGTCGCCAAGGAGATGGGCGTGCTGACCGTGGCGGTCGTCACCAAGCCGTTCGCCTTCGAGGGCAAGCGGCGCATGCGCCAGGCCGAGGCCGGCATCGCCGAGCTGCGCAAGCATGTGGATACGCTGATCACGATTCCGAATCAGAAGCTGATCGGGGCCGTGGGCAAGAACACCAGCATGCTGGAGGCCTTCCGCAAGGCCGACGAGGTGCTGCTGCAGGCCGTGCGCGGCATTGCCGAACTGATCACGCATACCGGCTACATGAACGTCGACTTCGCCGACGTGAAGGCGGTCATGAGCGAGACCAAGGGCGTGGCGATGATGGGCTCCGGCGTGGCCAGCGGCGAAAACCGTGCGATGGAAGCCGCCGAGCGCGCCATCTCCTCGCCGCTGCTCGAGGACATCGACATCCATGGCGCCCAGGGCATCCTGGTCAATGTCACCGGCAACGAGGACATGACGCTGGCCGAGTACGACGAGGCGGTGTCGATCATTCACAACATGGCCGACGAGGACGCCAACATCATCTGCGGCATGGTCTATGACAAGGATGCCGGCGACGAGATTCGCGTCACCGTCGTGGCCACCGGCCTGTCCGGCGAGGCCCCGTCGGTCCGGCTGGCGGCCAGCGACAGCGAGAGCAAGGAATTCCG
>CAZDLB010000005.1:0-28730 GCA_964505995.1 uncultured Zetaproteobacteria bacterium | reverse complement strand
CAGGCGCCGGTAAAGGCGTTGTCGAAGGTGTCCGGCTCCAGCGTATAGATGACATTGCCGGCCAGCACCGCACCCAGCCCGATGCCCCCGAAGACCACCATCAGGATCTCCAGCGTGTCCTTCATCGAGGAGATGAACAGCCGCAGCGCCCTAAGATAGCGCACCAGCTTCAGCAGGCGCACGATGCGCAGCAGCCGCAGCGCCAGATTCGGGTCGCCGACGAGCAGCATCGGCAGCACCGCGAGCAGATCGACGATGCCGTAAAAACTGAAAAGATAGGCCCGCAGGCTGCGTGCCGCATAGCAGCGCGCGACAAACTCGGCCGTGAATAGCATCGTCACCCAGAACTCGACCTTTTCGATCCATGCGGCCACCTCGGCATGCAGCTCCCGCACGGTGCCGGCCATCGACAGCAACACGCTGACGATGATCAGGCCGGTGATGAAGAAATTGACGCGCCGCCCGAGCGGATGGCGTATCTCGAAGAGCATGATGTTCAGCAGCTGACGCACCGAGGTCCATTCACGGCTCGGCTTGAAGGCCTTTCGGGCGGTTGTGGCATCCAGACGCATCGGCAGACTCCTGTCTGCCTCTTATCGGCAGCCGGACGCCGGGGTTTAATCGCTGCCGAGACTGTCCGGGTGGCCGGCTTGGAGCAGGGATTCGATATGGGCGATGCGGATCGGCGCCGGCGGGTGCGAGTCGTTCCAGGCCGAGTACAGCGCATCCGGGGTCAGCGTGCTGGCATTGTCCTCGTACATGCGCACCAGCGCATCGATCAGATGTTCGCCGCTGCTGTGTTCCACGGCATAGGCATCGGCCTCGAATTCATGTTTGCGCGAGAAGTGGTTCATGATCGGCGTCAGCGCGAAGGTGAAGGCCGGCAGGATCAGCATGAACAGGATCAGCGCCAGTGCCTCCGAGGAACGGTGTACGCCCAGTCCTTCGTAGAACCAGTCCTGTGCGGCGAGAAAGCCGAGCGCAGCGAAGCCGGCCAGCGAGACCAGGCTCATCGACAGGATGCGCTTCATCACATGGCCGTGATGGAAGTGGCCGAGTTCATGGGCCAGCACCGCCTCGGTCTGTTCGGGAGTGAGCTGTTTGAGCAGCGTGTCGAAGAACACGATGCGCTTGGCGTTGCCGAGCCCCGTGAAATAGGCATTGCCATGACTGGAGCGGCGCGATCCGTCCATGACGAACAGGCCGTTGCTCGTAAAGCCGCAGCGCGCAAGCAGGGCCTCGATGCGGGTCTTCAGCTCGCCGTCGGGCAGGGGATCGAAGCGATTGAACAGCGGCGCAATGAAGGTCGGAAAGATCCACATCAGCAGCAGCGTGAAGGCCGTCCAGACCAGCCAGGCATACAGCCACCAGGCTTCGCCTGCGCCCTGCATCAGGGTCAGAATCACCCAGGCCAGCGGCGCGCCAAGCGCGATCATCAGCACGATCTTCCTGAGCTGATCGGCGGCATACAGCCCCGGCGTGGAACGGTTGAAGCCGAAGCGGGCCTCGATCGCGAAGGTGGCATAGATATCAACGGGCAGTTCGAGCAGATGATGGAGCGTGAAGAAGACGATAAGCAGCAGCACATCGAAGCCGGTGCCTTGCAGGCCGGAAAGGCCGCGCAGTCCGGTGTCCAGGGCATCCAGGCCGCCGCCCAGCGTCCACAGCAGCAGAAGCAGCAGTCCGTACCAGGCCGATACGGTGGCGTGCGTCTGCCGGGCGACCGTGTAGTCGGCCGCCTTTGCGTGAGCCTCGGCGGCGACCTGATTCCGGAACCGCTCCGGGACCCGGTGGCGATGCGCCAGTACGCTGGCCTTCTGGCGGCGGGCCAGATAGTGCTGCGTCAGCGTCGCAGCCAGCGCGAAGATGATCACGGTTGCCGTCCACAGGGTGTCAGGGGTCATGGGATGCTCCTCGGGGACGCAAGCTAGCGCCGCACCTGCGCTTTCCAAGCGCTCCCTGTCGGGGCGGCATGGGAAATGCTACCATGCGCGGCGAATCCGGGCTTGCCGAGCATGGTCGCGGTGAGACCAGGGGGAACGATGGGACTCTGGAACCTGTTGCGCAAATGGCAGCTGAAACTGCAATCCGGCCTGCACGGCCAGGATACGCTGTATCTCGTCGTTCTGGCCGTCGTCGTCGGTGTGGTATCCGGCTATGCGGCGCTGCTGCTGCGCTTCGGCATCGAATGGGTGAGCCTGGCCTGGACCGGTGAGCGCACCTGGGAGGAAGCGGCCGCAACCCTGCCCTGGTACACATATTTGCTGGCACCGACGCTGACCGGACTGGTGGTCGGCTGGATGGTCGTGCGTTTTCTGCCCGGCGGCGAGCTGCGCGGCGTGCCGGGGGTGCTGGCCGATCTGGTCGAACGCAAGGGCAATATCCATCCGCGTCAGCTCGGCACCGAAACCATCGGCACGGCGCTGGCCATCGGCAGCGGCGCCAGCCTCGGACGTGAGGGGCCGACCGTGGCGCTTGGGGCACTGATCTCCTCGGAGATCGGCAATCGGCTCGGGCTGACCGAGCAGCAGCTCCGGACCCTGATCGGCTGCGGTGTGGCAGCCGGCATTGCCGCCTCGTTCAATACCCCGATTGCCGGCGTGCTGTTCGCGCTGGAGGTGATCCTTGCCGACTATGCGATCGCGACGTTCAGTCCGATCGTCATCGCCTCGGTGCTGGCCACCGTGATTGCCCGTTCCGAGGTCGGCAACTTCCCGGCCTTCACGATCCCCGAATATCACCTGATCAGCGCCTGGGAGATTCCGGCCTACGTCGGTATCGGGGTCGTCTGCGGCCTCGTGGCAGCTCTGTTCATCAAGTCGATGGCGCCGGCCAGAAAGCTGCTGCAGTCGCTGATCCCGGACCGGCGACTGCGGCCGGCCGCCGTGGGCTTCGTCATCGGCGCGCTGGCGCTGGCCGTGCCGCAGGTGATGTCCATCGGCTATGGCTATGTCGGCGACATGCTGCTGGAGCGCATCGAGCCAGAGCTGATGGGTGTCATGCTGCCGCTGGCCGTGTTTCTCGGCATCATCCTGGCCGGAAAGCTGCTGGCGACCGTCCTGAGCGCTGCCGGCGGCTTTCCGGGCGGTCTGCTCGGTCCGGCGCTGTTCCTTGGGGCCACGGTGGGGGCGCTGTTCGGCGATCTGGCCCACCAGCTGGCGCCATCCTATTCGGAGAGCTATGGCGCCTATGCGCTGGTGGCCTGCGGGGCGCTGACGGCCGCGGCGCTTCAGGCGCCGATCACGGTGATGCTGATGGTCTTCGAGATGACGGCCGACTATCATATCATGCTGCCGCTGATGGCCGCCTGCAGCGTGGCCACGCTGGTCACGCGCGCCTTCGGGCGCGCCTCGGTGTTCACCGAGGCACTCGAGGAGCGCGGCATCGAGGCGCACTGGGGACGGGAACAGTCATGGATGCGATCGGTGCCGGTATCGCGCATTCCCTGGCGCTCGATCCCGGCGGTTTCCGAACATGCCCGGCTGGAGGAGCTGAAGCAGACCTATATCGAGTCCGGCAAGGGCTGTGTGCAGGTCGTGGATGAGGATGGGCTGATGGTCGGCATCGTCACCTTCGCCGACCTGCAGGAATGGCTGCTGGACCGGACGCTGGATCAGGTGGTCGTGGCCAGCGAGGTGGCCAACCGCAATGTGCGCGTCATCTCCGAGGATGCCAGCCTGCTCGAAGCCATCCGCGTGTTTGATCGTGAGGAGTTCGAACAGATGCCGGTCGTGGCGCGGGACAATCCGCGCAGGATTCTTGGGGTGCTGTCGCGCAATGCGGTGTTCTCCACCTACCACAAGCTCATCGTCAAGCATGGCGAGGAAGGGGCGGTCTAGATGTTTGCCGAAGGCCTGAATCCCGCCCAGAGGCGCGCGGTCGAGGCCGGCGACGGTCCGCAGCTGATCCTGGCCGGAGCCGGATCCGGCAAGACGCGTACCATCGTGCACCGGATCGGCCATCTGATCGGCGCGCGCGGTATCGCACCACACCGGATTCTCGCCGTCACCTTCACGAACAAGGCCGCCGCCGAACTGACGTCGCGGCTGACGGCGATGATCGGGGATGATGCCGGCGGCGTGGTGTCCGGAACCTTCCATGCGATTTCGCTGCGCTTTCTGCGCCGCTATGCCGATGCGCTGGGCTATCCGCGTTCCTTCCAGGTCATCGATGCCGATGACCAGAAGGCGCTGGTCAAGCGGCTGCTCAAGCAGCGCAATATCCCGACGGAGAAGCTGCATCCGGGCTATCTGCTCGGCTGGATCGAGCACTGCAAGCATGCCGGCCTGCTTCCGGGACAGGCGCCGGAGATGGGCTGGAACGGCATCGACATGCGCGGGCTTTACGCGGAATACCAGCATGAGCTGAAGCGGCTGGAGCGCATGGATTTTTCCGATCTTATCCTCAATGTCGTTGTTCTTCTGCGCGAGCATGAGGGCATTGCGTCGGCGCTGCGGGCGCGTTTCGACCATGTGTTGGTGGACGAGTATCAGGACACCAATCCGGCGCAGCATGAATGGCTGACGCGGCTGTGCGAGGAGCATCGCAATCTGACCGTCGTCGGCGACGATGATCAGAGCATCTATGGCTGGCGCGGCGCCGATGTGCGCCATATCCTCGATTTCGAGCGGCTCTGGGGCGGCGCCGGGGTGCACCGGCTGGAGGAGAACTACCGTTCCACCGGCGCGATCCTGAAGCTGGCCAATGCCGTGATCTGCGGCAACGACCAGCGGCATCCGAAAACCCTGAGGCCGACGCGCGAGGATGGCGACAGGCCCGGGCTGCTGGTCTGCAATGACGAATACGATGAGGCGCGAAAAATCTGCCGGGCCCTGAAGCAGTGGCACGATCGGGGGATTCCCTGGTCCGGCATGGCGGTCCTGTTTCGCTCCAACCGGCAGTCGCTGCCTCTGGAGCAGATCATGCGCGAGCTGGAGATGCCCTATCGGCTGATCGGCGGCGTCGGCTTCTTCGAACGCATGGAGATCAAGGATGCGCTGGCCTACTGGTCGCTGCTGAATCGCTGTGCCGATGGCCTGCAGCTGCTGCGCATCTGCAACAAGCCCAGGCGCGGCATCGGTGCCAAGGGACAGGAACAGCTGGCGCAAGCCCTTGCGGCTTCGGGCATGCGCGCCAGCGACTGGCTGGATTCGCTGGCCGGCGGAGCGACAGGTGTGCCCGGCAGGCTGCAGCCGCTGGCCGAACTGATGCGTCAGCTGCGCGACGGGATCGAGGAGCGGCCCGACCGCGGGCTGATGGAAGTGCTGGAGAAAAGCGGCTATCTGGATTCGCTCCAGGCCATGGGCGAGATCGAGGCGGCCTCGAGGCTCGAGAATCTGCGCACGTTGCAGGCCTATATCGAGCTCAGCATGGCCGAGGGTCTGAGCCCGATCGAGTTCATGGATCGGGCGGCGCTGCTGCAGGGCAGCGAGGAGATGCAGGACGAGGGCCAGGATGAGGATGCCGTGGCGATGATGAGCCTGCATCGGGCCAAGGGTCTGGAGTTCGATGCGGTGGTGCTGGCCGGGGTCGAGGAAGGCATGCTGCCGCATCAGCGGGCCATCGATGAGGGCGAGGCCGGCATCAGCGAGGAGCGGCGGCTGCTCTATGTCGGCATCACGCGAGCGAAAAGCCATCTGCTGCTGACCAGTGCGCGGCAGCGGCGGCTGTTCGGTGAAACGCATTATCCGCTTCCCAGCCGCTTTCTGAAGCGTGTCGATGCCTCCGTGCTGGACCGCCTTGAGCCCGACGTGCCCGCCGCAGGGTCTCAGGGTGTGGCCGGCATCGATATCGGGGTATCGGTGCGGCACCCGAGCTTTGGCGAGGGGGTCGTGACGGGGGTGGAGGGGGCCGGGGATGCGGTGCGCGTCACCGTGCAGTTCCGCCGGGCCGGCATCAAGTGCCTGATGCTGAAATACGCGGCCCTGCAGCCGCTGTAGAAGAAGGAGTGAATCATGCAGGTGACCATCTATCATAACCCGAGGTGTTCGAAGTCGCGCCAGACCCTGGCCTTGCTGCGCGAGCACGGCATCGAACCGGAGGTTGTCGAATATCTGAAGCATCCGCCGTCGGCCGGGACACTCGCCGGCATTCTGAACATGCTGGGCATGGAGCCGGAGCAGCTGATGCGCAAGGGCGAGGCCGAATACCGGGAGCTGGTACGCGGCCGCGATCTGGGCCGCGATGAGCTGATTGCGCTGATGTGCGAACACCCGCGGCTGATCGAGCGGCCCATCGTGATCTGCAACGGCAAGGCCGCGCTCGGTCGGCCGCCGGAGAATGTGCTGTCGATCCTGCCGGGCCTCAGCGGCTGATGGGACAGCAGACCTGCTTCAGCGCGGCCAGCGTGTAGGGCTTCTTCAGGAAGGCATCGGCCTCGACCATGCCGGCCTGCTCCCGATTGTAGCCGGACGACATGACGACGCGGACATCCGGATCGAGGCGGCGAAGCTCCTTGAGGACCTCATCGCCATTCATCTGCGGCATCGTCATGTCCAGAAGCACCCAGTCGATGCCATCCCGATGCCGACGATAGGCCTCGAGGCCTTTGGCGCCGTCGCCGGCCGTGATGACCTCGTAGCCGAGGTGTTGGAGCATGCGCGAGGCCACGCGCAGCACGTCAGGCTCATCGTCGATGACGAGGACGGTGCCGCTGCCGGGGCTCGCGTCGTGCGCATCGGACACGGCCGGTGCGCTCGCATCCTCTGACCGGGCCTCGCCGGCCGGCAGCCAGATGCCCATCGTCGTGCCCTGACCGGGTGCGGAATCGATGTCCAGTGCCCCGTGATGCGCCCGAACGATGCCGAGCACGGCGCTCATGCCCAGGCCGCGGCCGGTGAACTTCGTCGTGAAGAACGGATCGAAGACATGCTGCTGGATGTCCGGGCTCATGCCCGGACCATTGTCGCTGATTTCCAGCACCAGATAGTCGCCGGGCTTCAGGACGCGCTCATCGGCCATCGGGCCGATCCTTCGGGCTTCGGGCAGATGGCGCCGCCCGAGCCGGATTGCAATGCGGCCGTTGCGGCCGTCAATGGCCTCGGCGGCATTGATGACCATGTTGAGGATGATCTGCCGGATCTGCCCCCTGTCTCCCTCGACCGGGGGAAGTCCGGGCGCGATCTCGCAGCTCAGTTCGATGTGTTTGCCGATGGAAGCGAGAAGCAGCGGCTGCATCTCCTCGATCAGGTCCCCAAGTGCCAGGCTTTCCTGCCGGATCACGCCCTTGCCGGAATAGGCGAGCATCTGCTGGCAGAGCTCGGTGGCTGCGCGAATCGCCGTTTCCACCGTGTCCAGGCTTTCACGCGCCTCCTGCGAGAGCTGCCCGTCCATACGCGCCAGTTCCACGCCTCCCTGCATGGCTGTCAGCAGATTGTTGAAGTCGTGTGCGACGCCACCGGCCATCATGCCAAGCGCCTCCAGGCGCTGCATGTGCAGCATCTTGCGCTCCAGCTCCTGCTGTTCCCGCTCGGCGGCCAGCCGTTCGCTGATGTCGATGGCGAAGCCGACCAGGCCGGTCACGCGGCCCTCGCCATCTCTGAGCTTGACGCGAATGACATCGAACGTGTGTTCCCGGCCCTTGGCGTCCGGCATCCTCTCCTGGCTGAGGCAGACCTCCCCATCCCCTTCCAGGCACTCCCGGTCGGCACGACGCACCCGCTCGGCGATGTCTCTGGGCAGAAGCTCCGTATAGTCACGCGCCTTGCGCAGCTCGGCTTCGCTCAGGCCGGTCCATTTCTGCATCGCCGGGTTGGCGAAATGGATGCGGCCGTCGGTGCCGACCATCCAGATGCTGTTCGGCGCGTGATCCAGAATCGCCTTGAGCCTAGAGCGGTGCGTGTCGATCTGGCGGTAGGAGGCGTTCAGCCGCTGTCGCTGGGCCTCATACTGCGACTGGTAGATTTGGGCCAGCAGCCAGTAGAAGCCGATGACGCTGGCCAGAATGGCAAGCTGTTCGGCGGAATAATGCAGCTGCACAAGCTCCAGCTTCGCGGCCAGCGCGGCCAGCAGGATTTCGGCAAAGTAGAGCGCGGCCCAGTAGCGGGCATGTTGCACGCGCATGATGAAATAGGCGATGAACGGAAAGCCGGCTGCCCAGAAGGCGCCGGTATCGGCCAGCGATTCGGCAAATACGAGCGTGCTGAAGAGCACGAGGGCGCAGACCATCAGCGCGGTTTCGATGCGTTTGAGCGCCACGCCACGGCGCAGGAGCAGATACAGCACGCCCAGCGTCAGGATCAGGCCCCACTGGATGGCGACCATCGGATGGCAGCAGCCGGCGAGCAGATGCGCCGGTGTGAACAGCACCATGGCCGCGATGCTGGCCAGCAGAACCAGGCCCATCGAACGGCGCCGGTTCTCGACGATGATGCGGAAGTGCCGCAGGCCGGGGATTCGCATTGCATCGTTCTACGGAATGCCCCTAGGATTGGCAAGTCACGTGATGGCAGTCACCGCGGCGCGGTGTGGCTCAGTGATACAGTTCACACATCAGGGATGATGGCGGCAGGGGCCGGAGCAAGGATGAATGGATGATGTTTTCGCTGGCGCTTCTTGATAGCACCCTGCCGCTTGGACTGAGCGTACTGGCGGTCGTTTTCCTGCTTCTGTCCTTCTGGCTGGCCTGGCCGTGGATCATCAATGCCTGGCGACAGATGCGTATCCGCCGAAGCCTGAGTCGGCTGGAGGAGAAAGGGGCGCAGATTCTGAGCAATCTCATCCTGCCGGATCGCAGGGGCGGCTCGGTGTGGATCGACTATCTGATCGTAACCGCGCACGGCATCACCGCGGTGCAGCTTCTGGCCGTGGCCGGGCGTATCTATGGTTCGCCGCACGACGCCATGTGGGTGCAGGAGCGCGGCCATTCCCGCTATCGCTTTCCGAATCCGCTGCGTCAGGGCAATCAGGCCGCCGAGGTCATCCGCAACATTCTCGGCAACTTCGAGGTTTACGAGGCGCTGGTCTACAGCGGCTGCAGGCTGCACGAATCCATGCCGGAGCATGTCGTGAAGGCCGAACAGATGGAGGACTTCCTGCTCAGGGAGAAGGGGCCGAAGCTGTCGAACTCCCGGCGTTCATGGATTCTCAGCACCCTGAAACAGCTGGCGATTCAGGATGCGGAACTGGTGCGCGAACATGAGCGCCAGGCCATGGAGCGGCAGGGCGCCATGCGGCATCTGACATGGGCCCGCAACCTGATGATCGCCAGCTGCGTCTGCATGCTGGCTGCGGTCGGCATCGTCGCGGCTCATCTGCTGAGCCGCTCCTGACAGTCTGGGAGGCCGCCTAGGCGACGCCGATGGCCTCGCGCCAGGCAATGACCAGGCGGAAGGACTCGTTGTCCAGATCCACCGACAGATCCCGCTTGATCTCCGACAGCGAGGCATAGGGGTCGGCATCGTCGAGCTCGGCCATGACGGTGTCGAAGTCCTCGCCGATGAAGGCCGGCACATCGATGTAGTGGCCGGCGCGCACGAGCGCCACATAGTGCTTCAAAATCGTCGTCGGGCTGACCCCCTGGGCTGCGGCAATCTCCTCGAGCGACATGCCCTTGCGATACAGCGACAGCGTGTAGGTCTGTGCCTCGTTGGCTCCCGGCCCCTTGGCGATGAGCTTCGGGATCTCCTTGCCGTCGATCTGTTCGGCCGCCTCGGCCGCCTCGGCCGCATGCTCGCGGATCAGCTCAAGAAAGGCCTCGCCGTAGGCCTCGAGCTTGTGCTGCGAGATGCCGCTGATTTTCAGCATGCCGGCCTCGTCGGTCGGCTTGTGCTGGCTCAGTTCGGTGAGCGTGACATCGCTGAAGATTACATGCGGCGGCACGTCTTCCTTGTCGGCGATCTGCTGACGCAGTTCGACCAGCTTCTTGAACAGCGCCTCGTCCTTCGGCGTGCCAAGGCGCTTGAACTGGCGGCGCTTGCCGGGCTGGTACTTGGCCAGGATGACCGGCTCGCCGCTGCCGATGCGCTCGGCCTTCTTGGTCGGTCGCATGGCGGCGCGACGGGAGACGTCCTGCACGAAATAGCCGTGATGCACGAGCTGGCGCAGGATCGAGGTCCATTCGTCGGCATTGATATCGGCACCGGCGCCATGGCACTTGAGCTTGTCATGCTTGTTCTCGCGGATGCGGGCATTGTTCGAGCCGCGCAGCACATCGACGACATAGCCCATGCCGTGTTCGCCCTTGAGCTCGCGCACCGCATCCAGCGCCAGTTTGGCCAGTTCCGTGGCATCGTAGGTCGAAGGCGGGTCGAGGCAGATATCGCAGTTGCCGCAGTCCTCCTCGAGCTCCTCGCCGAAATAGCCGAGCAGCACGCGCCGGCGGCAGGTCAGGGCCTCGGAGAAGCCGATCATGCTGTTGAGCTTATGCACCTCAACACGCCGCTGTTCCGGGTTCTCGACGTTCTCGATCAGCCTGCGCACGAGATTCACATCGCCGGAGCCGTAGAGCAGCAGGGCTTCGGATTCCAGGCCGTCGCGGCCGGCACGACCGGTCTCCTGATAGTAGGACTCGATGCTCTTGGGCAGGTCGTGATGAATCACGAAGCGAACATTGGGCTTGTCCACACCCATGCCGAAGGCGATGGTGGCCACGATGACCTTGACGCGATCGCGCAGGAAATCCTCCTGCACCTTCTCGCGCGTGCGTCCGGGCATGCCGGCATGATAGGCCGCGGCACGAATGCCGTGGCGTTGCAGGTTCACGGCCAGATCCTCAACGCGCTTGCGCGACAGGCAGTAGATCACGCCCGAGGCGTTCGGCCAGCCCTCGAGAAACTGCAGGATCTGCGTCAGTGGCTGACGCTTCTCGGCCACCAGATAGCGGATGTTGGGGCGATCGAAGCTGGCCACGAAGCGCTGGGCTTTCTTCAGCCCCAGGCGTTCGGTGATGTCTTCGCGGGTATGTTCGTCGGCCGTGGCCGTCAGCGCCAGCATCGGCACATCCGGGAAGGCTTGGCGCAGCTCGCCCAGGCGCACATATTCCGGCCGGAAGTCGTGGCCCCATTGCGATACGCAGTGGGCCTCGTCGATGGCGAACATCGACAGCTTGACCTTCTCCAGCTTCTGCATGAAGCTCTTCGACAGCAGCCGTTCGGGAGCCACATAGAGCATGTCCAGCTCGCCGTTCTCGAAGCGCTCCAGAACCTCCTTGGCCTGGGCCGCCTTCAGCGACGAGTTGTAGAATGCGGCATTGACGCCGCAGGCAGAAAGCGCATCGACCTGGTCCTTCATCAGCGAGATCAGTGGCGAGACGACGATGCCGGTGCCTTCGCGCATGATGGCCGGGATCTGATAGCACAGCGACTTGCCGCCTCCGGTCGGCATCAGCACAAAGGCATCCTTGCCATCGAGCAGCGTGGCCACGATCTCCTCCTGCAGCGGGCGGAAGCTGTCGTAGCCGAACACCTCCTTGAGTACCTTGTGCATCTGTTCCTTCATCTTCTTGCTTGCCATAGTCTTCTCTTACCTGTTCTTCGATGTAGCCTGACCGAGAAAAGCCGCAGGCAGCGGCTTCACGGTCCGGCAGATCGGGTTCGATTTGTCCGGTTGATGTCAGGGCCGGTGGGGGCAGCCGAATGACGTTGCGCGCCTGCCCCGGCGCCTCTGTATATCTATTGCACCATAAATGCGCGCAGAACGCAAGCCTCTCATGGTTTTTGGAACCGGCTTGCTGCAGCATGGGCCGCATGGAGGCATCCCTGGAGGGCAGGACGATTCTGCTGACCCGTGCCGCCGAGCAGCTGCCGGCGCTGGCCGAGATGGTGCGCCAGCGTGGCGGCGTGCCGGTCGAGTTTCCCTGCCTGAAGGTGCAGGTCTGTGCCGAGTCGGTGCGTCGCGCGCTGCAACGGCTTGATGATTATGGCGATGTGGCGTTCACCAGCCGCAACGGCGTGGCCAGTGTGGCCGCCATCGCCGGGGATCTGGCCAGGGCCCTCGCGGGCCGGCGCGTGGCCGCGGTCGGTGAGGCGACGGCCAGGGCTTTGCGCGAGCGCGGCGTGCAGCCTCAGGTGGTGGCGGAGCAGGCCTCGCAGGAAGGGCTGTTCGCCGCCTACCGGGAGTTCGGCATGCCCCGGCGCCTGCTGTTCTTCCGGGCCACGGAGGGACGCGAGTTTCTCGTTCAGGCCCTGCGGGAAGCCGGCGCGGAGGTTGACATGATTCCGGTTTATCGGACCTCATGCCCCGCGGATGATGCCTCCGAGGTGATCCGGATGCTGGAGCAGAATCGCATCGATGCGGTGCTGCTCGGCAGTCCCAAGGTCGTCCGGCATTATGTGCAGCGCATCGGCAATGTGCTGCTGGCCGACCGGCCTGTCGTCATTGTCATCAGCGAGCAGGTGGCGCGTGCGGCCATGGATGCAGGTCTGAGCGTGCAGGCCGTGGCCAGACGCGCTAGTTTTGATGCCATGCTCGATGAGCTGGCCGCGCTGTTCGCTGGCCAGCGTGCGAAATAAGGAGGTTGCATGTCCCTGCCTGAACTGATTCAGAGGCCACGACGCCTGCGCCGAGGTTCGACGCTGCGGCGCATGGTTCGCGAAACGGCGCTGTCGGTGGATGATTTCATCTATCCGCTGTTCGTCGATGAAACCATTAGCGAGCCGGTGGCCGTGTCCAGCATGCCCGGCGTGTCCAGGCTGCCGCTGTCCATGGTCGGCGACAAGGTTCGCGAGGTGGCTGCGCTAGGCATTCCCGGCGTGATCCTGTTCGGCATTCCGGCCCATAAGGATGCCATCGGTTCCGGCGCCTGGGATCCCGATGGCATCGTGCAGCAGGCCATCCGCGAGGCCAAGCAGGCTTCCCCCGATACCATCGTGATTGCCGACGCCTGTTTCTGCGAGTATACCGATCATGGGCACTGCGGCGTGTTGCATGGCGAGGATGTCGACAATGATGCCACGCTGGCCAATCTGCAGAAGGAGGTCGTGTCCTATGCCGAGGCCGGCGTCGATATCGTCGCGCCGTCCGGCATGATGGACGGCATGATCGCCGCCATTCGTTCGGCGCTGGATGCGGCCGGGTTCACGCAGATCCCGATCATGTCCTATGCGGTCAAGTATGCCTCGGGCTATTTCGGTCCCTTCCGCGATGCCGCCGACTCCACGCCCAGCTTTGGCGACCGCGCGAGCTACCAGATGGATCCGGGCAACCGTCGCGAGGCGCTGAAGGAGGCGCAGATCGATGTCGAGGAGGGGGCGGACTTCCTGATGGTCAAGCCTGCGCTGGCTTATATGGACATCATTCGCGAGGTCAGGGATGCGACCCGTCTGCCATTGGCGGTGTATAATGTGTCCGGTGAATATGCGATGATCAAGGCGGCGGCCGAGAAGGGCTGGATCGACGAGAAGCGCGTTGTGCTGGAGACGATGCTGGGCTTCAAGCGCGCCGGCGCCGATCTGATTCTCAGCTACCATGCACTGGACGTGGCGCGCTGGTTGAACGAAGATAGGGATTGATGGACGAGAAGACGGACAAGGGCGAGGAACAGGTCGAAGCGAACGTCGTCGCCGAGGAACGGAACGCCGCTCAGGCGGACGCATCCTCGGCGGACTCCGCTGCGTCCGAAGATGACAGGACTGGAAGCCGCAAGGGCGTCTGGCTGATGCTGATCGTGCTGGTGGCCGGGGCGGGCTTTCTGGTCCTCAATGCCGATCGCCTGCAGCAGCTGGTGCCCTCGCGCAGCTCCCCGGCTCCCGAGCCGGTCTCCCGGCCGGCCGCCCCCAAGCCCGAAGCCAGGCCCGCAGCTGCGCCGGAGAAGATTCAGCGCCCGCAGCCGGTGCAGACCGTGCCAAAACTTCCGAAGAACATCGCTACGCACGCCGAGGTGCAGGCCATGCTCGATGCCGCTGACGGCCTGAAGCAGGAGCTGCAGCTGTTCGCGCGCGAGCAGCAGCTGATCCGGCAGACGCTGGAGGAGCAGCGGCGGATGAATCTGAGGCTGCGCCTGCGCTGGATCACCGATCCGGCGGCGCGTCTGCCCCAGATCCGGCTTGCCTGGGAGGAGATCTCGCTGATGCCTGGGCTTAGCGAGGAGCAGCGGACACAGGCCGCAAGCATGCATCAACTCGCCGGCTCGGTGGCCGAGCGTCTGCGAGGCTGGCGTTCGGCGATTGCCCGATGGGCTGACACCCTGCAGGTGCCGTCGCATCGGGATATCCTGCCGAAGCCGGAACACCCCTGGCTGGCATGGATCGTCGGCCAGTTTCACCTGCGGCAGGCGCCAAGCGTCGAGGCGCGCCGCCTTTCCGGACTGCGCCAGCGACTTCTCGATGTGGATCGCATGCTGATGCTTGAGCAATGGCCGGATGCGGCGGACTGGCAGCGGTTGCGCGCCGAGCTGTTGCTCGAACTCGACAGGCATCCGCATGAAGGCACGGTGGATCTCGGGCTGCCGGAGGACTTCCGCGAGGTGAGCCAGGATATCGAGACGCTGCGCCATGTGGCGCGCCAGTGGCAGGAGCGGCTGTGATGCGCCTGATTCTGCTCCTGATCGTTGCGCTGCTGCTAACCATTGCGCTGATTGCCTTCCCGGATATTGCGGACCAGCCGCTGCGCCTGGAGGCGTTTGGCTGGGTCTTTGAAACCCGTCAGGGCGCTTTCATCGTGGCGCTTCTGGTGCTCTTGTTTGTCATCGGCCTGTTGCGCTCCCTGTTTGCGGCGCTGCTGGCCGGTCCCGGGCATGTCTGGCGCTCGCTGCGCATGGGCAGCCGCAGGCGCCGGGAACAGAACCTGCGCGAAGCCATTGCCCAGTGGCTGGACCGGCGTGGCGACGTCGGCGTCCGGGCGCTGAAGCGTTCGAAGGGAGTCGTGCCCGGATGGCTGGCCGAACTGCTGCGGGTGCTGATGACTCCGGCCAAGGATCAGGCGCTGCCGAGTGCCGATCAGGATCCGCTGGTCACGGCACTGGCGGCGCGCATCGTCACCGCCCCGTCCGCGCAGCCGAAGCCCGACCTGGCTACGCGCAAGGCGCATCTGGAGGCCTGGCTGCAGGCGCATCCGGGCGCGCCGCTGGCCATGGAACGCATGGCCGATCTCGCGGAGGAGGAGGGAGACTGGCATCGGCTGGCCGCGCTTCTGGAAGAGGTCTGGAAACGCGGCCATCGTTCGGCCTCTGGCATCAAGCCGCGGCTGGTACGGGCCTATCTGGCCCTGGCCGAGGAGCATCCGGATCAGGCCATGACCTATCTGCGCAAGGCGCATCGCCTGCTGCCCGAGGACCGGAGCGTGGTGCTGGCCTATGGACAGGCCCTGATCGATGCCGGCGAGAACAGGGCGGCGCTGCGTCTGTGGCGCAGCTGGCTGGAGCAGCATGGAGATCTGGCCATGGCACGGCGCCTGCTGCATCTGATGCGCGAGGACCCGATGCGCGCCTATCGCAAGCTGGAGCGTAGGACGGAGAGGGAAATGAATGAGGCGCAGCGCTGGCTGCGCGCCGAACTGGCGCATGCCGCGGGTCTCACGGGCCTGGCCTTCGAGCAGATGCAGGCCCTGAGCGAACAGGGGGAGTCGGCCGAGATCCGGGCCGCCGCCTGGCAATCCCTGGGCGACTGGTATCTGGAGAACGACGAGCATGGCCAGGCGGCATTGTGCTATCGCAGGGCGCTGGGGGTTGATGCGGATGCGCCCTTGACGAAGCCAGTGGGAGAGTCTAAGCTGGAAACAAGTCAAGAGCGGGTCTCTTGATCCGCTGACGGCCGCCGACGGGCGGCCGTCTTTTTTTGTTCCATGGGCCCGACAGATGCTTGAAACTCCTCGGCGCATCTGCTGAGATGGACGGATGCAGGGCTTTCCCGAAGCAATGGAAATCGTCGAATGGCAGCGCATTGCCGTCCCGGACGAGGGGGGTGCGGTGTGCTTCGATCTGAGGGTTGAGCATCGCATGCGCGATGGCCGGGTGGTCGAAATCGGCGAGCAGGGCTTTGTCGTCCGCTTTCAAGGGCGGTTGCGGGCCTGGCGAAACGTCTGTCCGCATGCCGGCTCGCCCTTGGACTGGATTCCGGGCCGTTTTTTTTCCGAGGACGGCACGCAGCTGCTCTGCCATACCCATGGCGCGAGCTTCGATCCGCTTACTGGCGACTGCCTGGCCGGCCCCTGCGAGCGCGGGCTGGATGCCCTGCCGCTGGAAATCGAGGGCGAGCAACTGCGGGTGCCGAGGCTGTTGCGGGATGAAAACAGGTCCTAGGGCCTGTTCACACTTATTTTGGTGTGGCGCCGCTGCCCGAAATGTCGGCCAATCCAGGCGCGAGGCGAAGCGCATGGTGGTTCCATGGGCAAGCCTCGGGCCCTAGTAGAAGCTGTTGTCCTTCAGGTCCGGCGGCATGAAGCCGTCGATCCGTTCGACGCCGGTATCGATCTGTCCGTCCGGAAGAAGTTCCAGCCAGCGATAGCCCGGCGAGCGATCGTCGAGCTGGAAATCATCGCAGTTCGGCCTGAACTGGATGCAGGTCGAGGGCGTGCCCAGGATGCGAACCGGACCGCGATGCGCATCGAACTCCTGATGGATATGGCCGCAGAGCACGGCCCGGACATGCGCATGCCGCTCCACGACGTCCCAGAAGGCGCCGGCGTTGCTCAGGCCGATCTCGTCCATCCAGCGGCTGCCGATCTCCACCGGCGGATGATGCATCGCGATCAGCGCATGCCTGCCGCGCGCATCGCCAAGCAGCGCATCCAGCCGCGCAAGCTCCTCTCCGGCCAGGCTTCCGGCGACCTCGCCGGGCACATGCGTGTTCAGGCTGATGATCTGCCAGCGATCAAGGAGAAGCTCCCGATGGAAGCTGGAGATGCGTTCGAGCCTGGGAATGAGAACATTCTCAAGCATGCGAAGGTCGGCATGGTTGCCCGGGCTGAGCATGAAGGGGCTGTGCCAGTCTCGCAGCAGCGCAGCGAGGTTCTGGTAGCTGGATTCTGAATGATCCTGCGACATGTCGCCGCCGAGGATGATGGCATCCGGGCGATGCATCGACGCAGCGGCATGATCAAGGACCGCGCTGCAGCTTTTATTCGTGTCGATGCCCTTGAGCTGGCGGTGCGGATCGCCGTAAAGATGCGTATCGGTGATATGCAGCAGCAGAGCCATGGGCGCACGTTAGCGGGTCGGTTTGCGGAAAGACAGTGCCAAAGCTCACAACGGGCTAGCGGCGAATCTCCCGAAGCATCATGTCCATGTGATCGAGGCCGAAATACAGTTCGGGGCGTTTTGCAGCATGCACAACAAAGCTCGGAACGCCGAAGGCCCCGGCCTTCAGGGCCCGGTGCGTATTCTCCTCGAAGGCTTCATTGCCGAGCTTTATCCATTCGGCCGGGAGATCGTGGGCCGCGAAAACCCGCTCCAGCCAGTTCTCCCGTCGGGGGTCTATGTCTCCGGACCAGATGCTGCGAAACACGGCCTGGGAGAACAACGCACGCTGCGGCCCTTCCAGCGCCCCGGCGATGCGCAGCGCCGGGCGTGAATCGAAGCTTCCGGGCTTGATCATGCGGAAGGGCACTTCCAGCCACGCAGCCCAGCGCCTGAGATCGCGCAGCGAATACAGGGCCTTGTTGCGAATCTGTCCCGGGGGAACATTGCCCGAAAGCTTGATCAGACGGGGCAGATTGAGCGGCAGCCACTCGAAGCGGATGCCATTCCGTTCAAGCTCCGGAATGCGGCAGGCCGCCAGATAGCTGTAGGGGCTGATGAAGTCGAAATAGAAATCGATGTGCATCTACGGCTCCCTGTCGGCGCGATCCGGGTTGGAACGTTCCAGGGGGGAGACATAGCCCTGCGGCCGGATGGCGACGGTGTTGCGGATGCGGGTGCAGACCTTGCCGTCGCGGCGGCGATAGACCATGGAAAAGCAGGGATCGGCGCGCCCGCTGTCGTGCAGGCTCCGGCGAATATCCCGCTGGAGTCCGACATCGATATCCAGTTCCAGCACCAGGTCGGAATTGCCGACGCGCAGAAACTCAAGCTCGAGCTTCTTCGTGGCGACCCGGTGGCCGGGAAAGAGTTTCAGGCAGGCCAGTGCCGGCAACGGATCGGCCAGGCAGGCCTGAAAGCCGCCGAAGACATTGCCGGCGGCATTGGCCGAGAGGCACGTCAGCGGCAGGCGGATGCGCATGTGCGACCAGTCCTCGGACAGTTCGAGCACGCGCACGCCCATCAGCCGGAACGGCGGGTACCATTCGAAGCGGGTTTCAGGCGACAGAAAGCGCAGGCGACCAAGCCAGTGCAGCAGCCCGCGCCTTCGCTGCAAGGCTCAGCCCTTCCCGGCGGATTTTCTTGCCGGACGCCGCCTGCGCCGCCGGGATCTGCCCGACGGCCCGCCTTCGCGCTCCTCGCCCGGCCTGCCGCCGCGTTCCCGGCGCTCGGTGCGGTCGCCACGGCCCAGGCCCTCGGCCGTGGCCTCCGGATGCGTCGGCTTGCCGATGTCGAGCATGTCCGCGTCGATCGGCAGCACCGGGATGCGATGACCGATGTACTCCTCGATCTCCGGCAGGCCGAAACAGAAGCGTTCGCAGCAGAAGGAAACGGCAATGCCGGTCGCGCCGGCGCGCGCCGTGCGTCCGATGCGGTGGACATAGTTCTCGGCCTCCTCCGGAAGGTCGTAGTTGAAGACATGGGTGACGCCATCGATGTGCAGCCCCCGGCTGGCCACGTCGGTGGCCACCAGCAGATGCAGCTTGCCGCTGCTGAAGTCCTCGAGAATGCGCATGCGCTTTTTCTGGCGCACATCGCCGGAGAGGATGCCGACGGCAAAGCCGTAGCGCGCCAGGTTCCTGGCCACGCGTTCGCCGGTCCGCTTTTCATTGACGAAGACCATGCCGCGTTCGACCTTCATTTCGCGCAGCAGATGCACCAGCAGCGGCAGCTTGTCCTCCATGGCCGTGTGGTACAGCGATTCCTCCACGCCCGTGGCCGTGAGATCGCCTTCCTCCGCGCGCAGCTTTTCAGGGTTGTTCATGTGCTCGTAGGCCAGCTCCAGCACGCGATGCGACAGCGTCGCCGAGAACAGCAGCGACTGGCGCTCGTCGTATTTCGGCATGCGCCGGAGCATGAAGCGCAGGTCCTTGATGAAGCCCAGGTCGAACATGCGATCGGCCTCGTCGATGACGAGGATCTCCAGCTTCTTCAGCGAGAAGACCTTCTGTTTCAGGTAGTCGATCAGGCGTCCCGGCGTGCCGATCAGGATGTCCACGCCCTGATCGAAGGCCTTGCGCTGCTTGTCGTAATCCACGCCTCCGAAGACCGTGTGCAGCTTCAGGTCCGTATGCCGGCTGAGGGCTTCGGCATCCTTGGCGATCTGCACGACGAGTTCGCGGGTCGGAGCGATGATGATCGCGCGCGGATGCTCCAGGCTGCGCCCGGGCTTGGGCGGCTCGCTGAGCAGGCGGTTGATGACGTTGATCAGGAAGGTGGCGGTCTTGCCGGTGCCGGTACGCCCCTGGCCCGCGACATCGCGGCCGGCCAGCGTCAGCGGCAGCGCGATCTTCTGCACATCGGTCAGCTCGGTAAAGCCGAGGTCGTCAATGGCCTGCATCAGCGGCGCCGGAAGGTTCAGTTCGGAAAAACGGGTCGGTTTCATGGCGGCGATGGTACGCTGAATGCGATTGCCATGCCAGATGGGGGCAAGTAGCGTGCCGGCATCGGGCCCATGGCGCAATTGGTCAGCGCTGCCGGCTCATAACCGGTTGGTTCCAGGTTCGAGTCCTGGTGGGCCCACCAGAATCGTGAAAGGATGACGATGACCCCGACGCCGGAAGAGATCGAGAGCCTGATACGCGCCGCCATTCCCGAGGCGGAGGTGCGGGTGCGTCTGTTCTCCGGCGATGATCATTTCGAGGCCGAGGTCATTTCACCGGCCTTCCGCGGCAAATCGCGCGTCGCCCAGCATCAGATGGTCTATGCGGCGCTGGGCGAGCACATGCGTCAGGCCATTCATGCGCTGGCGCTGAAAACCGGAGTTCCGGAGGAATAGATGAAGGATTCAATTCTCAAGCAGATCGATGAAGTGGTGAAGCAGAACGACATAGTGCTGTTTATGAAGGGCACGCCGGAATTCCCGCAGTGCGGCTTCTCGCAGCGCGTGGCGGCCATCCTGTCAAGTTATGGCATCCCTTTTGCTTCGGTCAATGTGCTGCTGGATGACGCGGTTCGCCAGGGCATCAAAGATTATTCCGACTGGCCGACGATTCCGCAGCTCTACATCAAAGGGGAGTTCATTGGGGGCTGCGACATCGTTTCCGAGATGCATGAAAGTGGCGAGCTGGCCGAGCTGCTGGCGCCGTTGCGCGGCCAGGACTGAGCCGGCATCCCGATCGACGGATTCCGGGCTGACGGGCTTGAAATCCATCCCCATTGATGCTAGAAAAAAGATGCTGATGTTTTCGTTTGCATTTCCCTCCGGCATGGTCCCGCTCCGGGCACCCGGCGGTGCTCACAGGCCCAAGGTGGCCGACTGATGCAGGGAACCAAGCTTAGCCAGAAGCTCGGCCAGCGCCTGGCGCTGACGCCGCAGCTGACCCAGAGCCTCAAGGTGCTGGCGATGAACAGCATGGAGCTTGAGGCCTACCTCGAGGAATGCCTGGAGTCCAATCCCCTGCTGGAGATCGATCCGGCGGCGCAGAAGAGCGCCGAGGCCCAGGAGCAGGGCGAGCAGCGGGCGCTGGAGATGGCCGAGCAGGATCAGTGGAAGGAACAGGGCGACAACCGCTGGGAAACGATGTTCGCCCAGTCCAGTCGCGAGGGATTCCCGGACCCCGAGGCATCCTGGCGGGATGAACAGAGCATTGCCCAGCGCCTGCATGAGCAGGTGGACCAGCAGCCGATGCCCGAAGCGGATCGCCGGATTGCCCATGCGATTCTCGATTCGCTGGATGATGATGGGTATTTCCGTGCCGATCCTGCCGAGTTTGCTGAACAGTGCCGCGAGAGCCTGAAGATGGATGTGGATGCCGCGCAGGTGGACCGGGTGCTCGAGGAGGTCGTGCATCAGCTTGAGCCCGCCGGCATCGGGGCACGCGATCTGATCGAATGCCTGCTGCTGCAGCTCGACGGCGATTCCGGTGCCGATGTGCTGGCGCGGCGGCTGCTGCTGCATTTTGCCGATGCGCTGACGCTTTCCGATGCAGAGCTGGCCGAGCTGGCCGAGGCGAGCGAGGAGGACGTGGCCGCGGCGCGCGCGCGCATGCGCCGTCTCGATCCGTTTCCGGGACACGGGATGCACGGTGGCAACAACTATTACATCCGGCCCGAGATCATTTTCCGGCGCACGAGTGACAACGAGATCGAGGTCGAGGTGCCGGGTTCGGGCTATCAGGGGCTGAGGCTGAACGAGCGCTGGTCGAATCATCAGTGGACCGGCAAGGACAAGGAGTTCATGGCCCAGGCGATGAAGGAGGCCCGCTGGCTGCTGCATGCACTGGATCAGCGCAGCGAAACGCTGATGAAGGTCGGACTCTGTCTGGCCCATCGGCAGCGCGCCTTTCTCGAATATGGCATTCTCGGGCTGAAGCCGCTGACGCTGCAGGACGTGGCCGAGGAGGTCGGCCTGCACGAATCCACGATCTCGCGCGTGACCAGCGGCAAGTATGCCGACACTCCAATCGGCCTGATCGAACTGAAGCGTTTCTTTTCTGCTGGACTGCCAACCCGTGGCGGTGGCACGATATCGGTCTATCGGGTGCAGCAGCGGGTCAAGGCCCTGATCGATTCCGAGCCGCCCGGGCGTCCGATTTCCGATCAGGCCATCGCCGACCGGCTGCAGGCCGAGGGGGTGGAGATTGCCCGCCGGACCGTGGCCAAGTATCGCGAACAACTGGGGCTGCCGCCGAGCAGCCGGCGCCGGCGCGCCGCCAAAGCGCGCCCATCTGAAAAGCGGAGGTAGAAAATGCAAGTATCCATTACGGGACGCCATGTCGAGCTCACCGAGCCGTTGAAGGATTACGTCAACACCAAGCTGCAGCACCTGAAGCCATTCTTCGATCATGTCGTGGATGTGCATGTCGTGCTCGGGGTTGAAAAGTTCCGCCAGCGCTGCGAGATCAGCATGCAGGCCAACGGCATCAACATTCATGGCAGCCATGAAACCGAAGACATGTATGCCTCCATCGACGGCGCCGTGGACAAGCTCAGGCGCCAGCTCAAGCGCTACCGTGCCAAGCTGCAGCGGCATCAGTCGGCTGAGCGCAAGCGTTCGGCGCGCGAGATCAAGGTCTCGCACCGGGTGCTCGATGTTGCGCGCGACGCCGAGGAGCTTCCAGAGGATCACAAGCCGCAGGAGATCCGGCGCGAGCAGATCGATGCGAAGCCGATGAGCGTGGATGAAGCGATCATGCAGCTTGAGCTCGGCGATCGCGATATCGTGTTCTTCACCAATGAGGAATCGGAAACCCTGAATGCGATCTACCGCCGCCCGGATGGCGCGCTGAGCCTGATCGAGCCGGAGGTCTGAGCCGGTCGGTCGGGAAGTCTCCGATGAGTCTGCTTTCGGCCGATCATGTGCTGCTGCATCCGCAGGCGAAGAGCAAGCGGGCGCTGATTACGGAGCTGGCGCATGTATTGACCTCGATCGACCCGGATCGCGTCATGGAGGTCGTGATGGCTCGCGAACATCTGGGCAGCACCGGCATCGGCCACGGGGTGGCGATTCCCCATGGCCGCATGCCCGATCTGAGTGCGCCGGTGCTGGCTGTGGCGCGCCACGAGGCCGGCGTCGATTTCGATTCCATTGACTCCCAGCCGGTGCATATCGTCGTGCTGCTGCTGGTGCCGGATTCGGATGACCGCCAGCATCTGGAACTGCTGGCGCATCTGGCCCGGAGCCTGCAGCAGGCCCATTTCCGCGAGGCGGTGATGCAGGCCGAAAGCCCCGAGGAACTGGCCGGGCTGTTCGAGAGCGAGATCGGTCGGAGCGCATGAGCAGGAACCGCCGGATCACCATCAGGGAGCTTCTGGCGGAGCAAGGCTCGGCGATGAAGATGAAGCTGCTGGCCGGCGAGGCGGGACTGGAGCGCTACATCGATCACCCCCGGATGCAGAAGCCGTCGCTGGCCTTTGCCGGCTTCATCGAGCACCTTAACGAGCATCGCCTGCAGGTCATTGGCCAGACCGAGCTGCATTATCTGGCCACGCGCCCCCCGGAGGAACAGAGGAAAGTCGTCGATGCGGTCTTCGACCTCAGGCTCGCCGGCGTGGTCATCACCCGCGGCCAGCAGCCGCCGGAGATCATCCTCGAGGCGGCCCGGCGCACCGACACGCCGCTGATGTTGACCGAGCTTCCATCGTCAACCTTCATGACCGACATGATGCTGTTTCTTTCGCACTGGCTGGCGCCGGTGGCCTATCAGCACGGCGTGTACATGGACATCTACGGTCTCGGCGTGCTGATCACCGGTGCATCCGGCATCGGCAAGAGCGAGATCGCGCTGGAGCTGATCTCGCGCGGCCATCGGCTGATCGCCGATGACATGGTCGAGTTCACCCGGCCCAGCCCCAATGTCCTGGTCGGCCACAGCCCGGATACGCTGCGTTATCACATGGAGATCCGGGGTCTCGGCATCCTCAATATCCGCGACCTCTATGGAGCGGCGGCGATCACGGACACGAAGCGCCTGCGTCTGATCGTCGAGCTTGTGCCCTGGGATCATATCGCTGCCGAGGATCGGGTGCTGGGCGAGGAGGGTGAGGTCGAGATTCACGGCGTGATGATCCCGCGCGTGCCGGTTCCGATCCGCTCCGGGCGATCGCTGGCGGTGCTGGTCGAGGTGGCCACGCGTAATCAGCTCCTGAAGCAGCGCGGCATCGACAGCGGCCAGGATTTCGTGCAGGCGCTGCAGAAGCGGATCGATCAGGGCGGGTAGGGCATGCTGCTGATCAGCGGGATGTCCGGCGCCGGCAAGAGCACCGTTCTGCATGCCCTGGAGGACGCCGGATACTTCTGCACCGATAATCTGCCGCTGGATCTGCTGCCGGCCTGGTCGCAGCAGATGCGCTCGCGTCAGCAGCCCGCCGCTGTCTGCCTGGATGTACGCAGCGCCTCCAATCCCGAGGATCTTCAGCAGAGCATCGAGGCCCTTCTCGGCACGGAAGACGACTGGCAGCTGCTGTTTGTCGATGCCGCCGATGAGGTGCTGCAACGGCGCTTCTCGACCCTCAGACGCCGGCATCCGCTGGCGCTGGGCGAGGACCTGATGCAGACGATCGCCCGCGAGCGTCAGATGATGGCCCCGATCCGGGCGATGGCGGACCTGCTGCTCGACAGCAGCTCGATCAATCCCTATCAGCTCGCTGAGCAGGTCGAGGCGTTCCGGCTGCGTCAGGGGCAGGCACCCAGGGAGCTGCGCTTTACGCTGGTGTCCTTCAGCTACCGGCACGGCATTCCTCCCGATGCGGACATGGTCGTGGATGCGCGCTTTCTTCCCAATCCGCACTATCAGCCTGATCTGGCCCCGTTAAGCGGCCGCGATGGACCGGTCATCGCCTTCCTTAAAGCCCAGCCCGAGGTGGCCGAGGCCGAGGCGAGATTGCGGGACTGGCTGGCCTTCACGCATCCGCTGATGCGACGTGAACGCAAGAAATACTTTACGCTGGCCTTCGGATGCAGTGGCGGGCGGCATCGCTCGGTCTATCTGGCCGAACAGATGGCCGCCTGGCTGAAACGGGAGGGGCTGGCCTGTCCGGTTCTCCGGCACCGCGAGCTGGGCCTGCTGGTGAAGGATGACGAGGTGGGAACATGATCGGACTGGTGCTGATCGGGCATAACCGCATTGCCAGCGAGATGAAGGCGGCGGTCGAGCATGTCGTCGGCGAGCAGCCGTTGATGCAGGCGCTCGATGTCGCGGCCGATGTGTCGCCGGAGCAGCTGACGCAGCGGCTTCAGGCCATGGTTCGGGCCTGCGATGTCGGGCAGGGGGTGTTGCTGCTGGCCGACATGTTCGGCGGCACCCCGTGCAATATCGCGATGGGATGTTTCGAGGTCGGACGCGTCGAGGTCGTATCCGGGTTCAATCTGCCGCTGCTGATCAAGGCGGCGAGCCTGCGGCGCAGCGAACAGGATCTGACCAGCCTGGCCGCCCAGGTCGTGGCCGCCGGACGCCATTACATCTGTCAGGCCTCGACGATGATCGGCCAGCGCTGCGCAGAAGAGGATCGCGGCCATGCCTGAGCGACGGCTGCGCATCCAGAACAAGCTGGGCCTGCATGCCAGGGCCTCGGCGAAGCTGGCCACCGAGGCGGGCCGCTTTGCCTCGGATGTCTGGCTGGCCAAGGGCGATATCGAGGTGAATGCCAAATCCATCATGGGCATCATGATGCTGGCCGCAGCCAAGGGTTCGGAGCTGACGCTCCGCGCCGAAGGTCCGGATGCCGAGCAAGCGCTGGATGCGATCGAGACCCTGGTGAACGAGCGCTTCGGGGAGGCCGAGTGAGCGCAGGCTTTGACATGCGCCCGCGACGCGAGGGAAAGGCCGTGGCAGCCAGTTCCGGGGTCGTGATCGGCAGGGTGCGCCGGATCGCGGCCGGGCGCATGCGCATTCCACGGCGCGAGGTGATTCCCGAACGGCTGGGGCATGAGGTTTCCCGGCTTCTGCGGGCCATCGAGGCGGCGGTGCACGAGATCGATGTCGAGCGGCAGCATCTGATGGAGAGGCGCAAAGATGAATCCCTGACCATCCTCGATGCGCACCGTATGCTGCTGCAGGATCCCGAACTCGTCAGCAATGCCCGCCAGCGCATCATGGATGCCTGCATCAATGCCGAATGGGCGCTGCGCCAGGAGATGGATGCGGTGATGCAGGTGTTCGATGCGGTCGAGGATGAATATCTGCGCCAGCGTCGGGAGGACATCGAACAGGCCGGCAACCGCATTCTCAGGCATCTGATGCAGGATCCCAACGGCCATGAGGATGTTGCCGACGAGCCGCTGATCTATGTCTCCGAGGATTTCTCGCCGCCGGATGTCGTCGCGCTGTGGCGCAAGGGCGTGGCGGGACTCGTGGCCGAACAGGGTGGTGCCGATGCGCACAATATCATCGTTGCCCGCGGCATCAGTCTGCCGGCGCTGATCGGGGCGACGGGCATCCTCGAGAACATCGAGGATGACGATGTGCTGATCCTCGATGCCGAACAGCGACGCTGGGTGCTGAATCCGGACGAGGAGGAAGCGGCCGCCTATACCCGTTTCATGCAGGCCGTGCGCCTGGTTCGCGACGGGCTGCAGTCCTTCGCCTGCAAGCCGTCGCTCAGTGCCGACGGTCATCCGATGGAGCTGATGGCCAATATCGAGTTTCCCGAGGAGCTGGAGCTGGCCGATGCGATCGGTATCGACGGCATCGGGCTGTATCGCACCGAATTCATGTTCATGGAAAGCGATAAGCCCCCGACCGAGGAGGAACAGTACCGGCAGTATGCGCGCGTGGCCGGCAGCATGCCGGACAGACCGGTGACGATGCGGCTGCTGGACATCGGCGGCGACAAGATGGGGCTGTATCAGGGCATCCTCGGCCGCGAGTTCGGCGGCGCCAATCCGGCCATGGGGCTGCGCGGCATCCGGCTGCTGCTGGAGCGCCCCGCATGGCTGCATACGCAGTTGCGGGCGATGATACGCGCCAATGGCCATCGCAATGTGCGCGTGCTCGTGCCGATGGTCTGCCATGTCGACGAGATGCTTGCGGTGCGCTCGACCATCAAGGACATCGCCGGGCGGCTGGGGATGCCGGCTCCCGAACTCGGGGCCATGATCGAGGTGCCGGCCGCGGTGATGATTGCCGATGAACTGGCCGCCGTATCCGATTTCTTTTCCATCGGCACCAACGATCTGACGCAGTACACGCTGGCTGCGGACCGGACCGACGAGGACGTGGCCGCGTTCTATGGCCGGCCGCATGTGGCCATCGAGCGGCTGATCGCGATGACGGTCGCCGCGGCCCGACGGGCGGGCATCGATGTTTCGGTCTGCGGGGAGCTGGCCGCCGATGAGACATGGACCGAACGCTTCCTGCGCATGGATATCGATGCGCTTTCGATGACGCTGAACCGCGTGCTCGCGATCCGCCGTCAGCTGAGCCGCTCGACCTACCGGCCGGCGAAGACGCCGGATGCCGTGGAGGAATCATCGTCCTGAAACCGGCAAAGCTTTTGCCGTCGTGCCGCGAACCGTTTACCCTTCCCCGCTCCGAGGTTGACCGAGAGGTGGTGGCGATGCGGCATGACTGGACTGTGGAAGAGATCGAGGCGCTGTTTGCGTTGCCGTTCAATGATCTGATGTTCCGGGCCCAACAGGTGCACCGGGCGCATTTCGACGCGAACGAGGTGCAGCTTTCCACGCTGCTGTCCATCAAGACCGGCGGATGTCCGGAGGACTGCAAGTATTGCCCGCAGTCGGCCCGTTACAGCACCGAGGTCGAATCCGAGCTGCTGATGAAGAAGGAGGAGGTGCTGCGCGCCGCGCGCGCCGCGCGCGACAACGGGGCCTCCCGCTTCTGCATGGGCGCGGCCTGGCGCGAGCCCAAGGGGCGCGCCTTCGAGCTGGTGCTGGAGATGATCCGCGAGATCAAGGCCATGGGCATGGAAACCTGCGCGACGCTGGGCATGCTGACGCGGGAACAGGCCGCGCGTCTGAAGGAGGCGGGGCTGGATTTCTACAATCACAACCTCGACACCGATCCGGAGTATTATCGGGAAATCATCTCGACCCGCACCTACGAGGATCGCCTGAATACACTCAGGCATGTGCGGGCCGAGGGCATGAGCATCTGCTGTGGCGGCATCGTCGGCATGGGCGAGAGTGTGCGCAATCGCGCCGGCATGATCGCGCAGCTGGCGCGCATGAATCCGCATCCGGAATCGGTGCCGATCAACATGCTGGTGCGCGTTGAGGGCACCCCCCTGCAGGATGTCGAGGAGATCGACCCCTTCGATTTCGTGCGCACCATCGCCGTGGCCCGCATCACAATGCCGGCCAGCCATGTGCGGCTTTCGGCCGGGCGGGATGCGATGAACGAGCAGATGCAGGCACTGTGTTTCCTGGCCGGGGCCAATTCCATCTTCTACGGCGAGAAACTTCTGACCACCGGCAATCAGGAGGCGGAGAAGGATCGCCGTCTGTTCGAGAGGCTCGGCATCCGCCCGGAACATGCGTCCACGCCATCCTCGCGGCGTCTGGCCAGCGCCTGAGGCTTCGCCGATGGTTCGTCATGTTGTGATGTGGAAGCTCCGGGACCGGGACGCAGCGCCTGGACTGAAGGCCCGGCTGGAGGAGCTCAACGGACGCATTCCCGGGCTGATCCGGCTGGAGGTGGGCATTGATGTGTCGCAGGGCGAGCAGTCGGCCGATCTCGTGCTGATCAGCGAGCATGATAATCTGGCGGCGCTGGCCGCCTATCAGGCGCATCCGGAGCATCTGGCGATCGGCGTGCTGATGCGCGAGGCCGCGCTTTCCCGCATCGTCGTCGATTACGAGATCTAGGGCCTGTTCGCGCTTATTTTGGTGTTGTCGCCGCTGCCCGAAAGGTGGCCAATCTAGGCGCGAGGCGCAGCGCATGGTTGTTCCCTGAGCAAGCCTCGCAACGTCGAGTGGACGCGTTTCGGGCGCGGCCCGGAGGGATTCGGGCCATGATTCCGCCTCGCGGCGTTATCGCTCGCTCGCGTGCAACAAGCACGCCACGCTCACGCGTGCCTTGCGAGATCAAAGTCATGGCCGAATCGCCAGCATCAAAATAAGTGTGAACGGGCCCTGTCCTTCGCGGCCCGCGTCCGGCCT
>CAZDLB010000004.1:2396-31368 GCA_964505995.1 uncultured Zetaproteobacteria bacterium | reverse complement strand
TCCACCTTCTATTCTCGCAACTCAGGCCTGCTCTTTCCGGCTGATCGAATAGCCGAGTTGGGAGAATACCAGCTCCAGTGCCTCTTTAACGCGGGAGCAGGACACGATATCTCCCAGATCAATCCCGAGGTGCACCAATGATTGCGCAACCCCCGGGGTCACACCCGACAGCACGGTTGTCGCCCCCATCATCTTGGTCGCCTTGGTAATTTTCACAAGATGGTTGGCTACCGCGCTGTCCACCGCTGCAACCCCCCGGATATCGAGGATGACGAAGCGCGCATCGGTCCGCTCTACGGATTCCAGCATCACATCCATGATGTCCTGAGCCCTTTTGGAATCAACAAGCCCGATGATGGGAAGAAACAGGATGTCATCCCAGAGCAGGTTGATCGGGTTTTCCTCAAATTTATGAATGGAATCGCTTTCCATGATTGCCTCCGTGAGATCATCGTGCAACAGATTAGCTGCTCGAAAATAAGCAGAAAGCATGCCAGTTTGCGGGTATCTGGCAGGCTCGAATGCGGTTAGGCGTCAGCCGCCACACCCACGCCGATGGATTGCCTCAGCAAGAACGCTTATCTTGCGCAACCATGCAGAAACCGAAGATCGCCCCCAGAATTGCCGTGGCTCTGGTGCATCATCCGGTGCTCAATCGCCGGGGCGAGACGACCACGACGGCGATCACGTCGATCGATGTCCACGATTTCGCGCGCACCTGCGCCTTCTACGATGTCGCGCCGGTGTATCTGGTGCATCCGGCCCCCGGCATGCATGCGCTGATCGCGGACATGCTCGATTATTACCTGACCGGGCCGGGCGGGACGCGCAATCCGGCGCGCAAGACGGTGCTTGAACAGGTCCGATGCGCGTTTTCGCTGGAATCGCTGCTGCAGGAACGGGATTACAAGCTGTGGTACACCTCCGCCGCGCCGCCGGGCGAGAACGTGACGGATGTCCGCAAGCTGCGGGAAATCAAGGGAAATCATCTGATCGTCTTCGGCACGGGCTGGGGGCTGGATGCGGCAAATCTGCCCGAGCCAAATGGGTGGTTGTCACCGATAGCCGGGATCGGTATGGTTCGCCACCTTTCCGTAAGGGCTGCTCTGGCCATCTATCTGGACAGACTGGCCCGCTAGGCGCCCTTAAGGGCCCGGCAAGCTTGGAGGCATAGACATGCGTGCACTGGATGATGTAACGAAGGATCAGTTGCGTGACGATATTCCGGCATTCCGCGAGGGCGACACCGTCCGCGTGAATGTCCGCATCGTGGATTACAAGGACACCAAGAAGGGCGTCGTGAAGACCGAACGCCTGCAGGCCTATGAGGGCATCGTCATTGCCCGCCACAACAACGGCATCTCGAGCACGTTCACGGTGCGCAAGATTTCCAACAATGTCGGCGTGGAGCGCGTGTTTCCGCTGCATTCGCCGATGATCGAGAGCATCAAGGTCGTGCGCCATGGTCGCGTGCGCCGCGCCAAGCTCTACTATCTGCGTGCATTGCGCGGCAAGGCAGCCCGTATCCGCGAGCGCCGCTACTGAGGCCTGGCGACAGGATTGCAGAGGGGAGCTTCGGCTCCCCTTTTTCGTGGGCCGATGGCATCCGGGAACAAGTTTGCGGATGACGCCGGCCGCATCATTCGCCATAATGCCGCACCATTTCAGGGCCGTTTCCGCGCTGTTGCGACGCGGCCGCTGATGCTTTGATTTCCGAGGAGTTTTCATGTCCGATCGCAGCGATTTCTTCAACGCACCGCTGGCCGATGAGGCTGTGGCCAGGGCCATCGAGGCCGAGCTGGGCCGTCAGCGCCACACCCTGGAGCTGATCGCCAGCGAGAACATTGTCTCGAAGGCCGTCATGCAGGCCCAGGGCTCGGTGCTGACCAACAAGTATGCCGAGGGCTATCCCGGACGCCGTTATTACGGTGGCTGCGAGCATGTGGATGAGGTCGAGAAGATCGCGCAGGAGCGCGCCCGAAAGCTGTTCGGGGTCAAGCATGTGAACGTGCAGCCGCATTCGGGCTCGCAGGCGAACATGGCCGTCTACATGGCCGTGCTCAAGCCCGGCGACACGATCATGGGCATGGATCTGGCGCATGGGGGCCATCTGACGCACGGCTCGCCGGTGAACTTCTCCGGCAGGCTCTACAATGTCGTGGCCTACGGCGTGCGCGAGGACAATGAGCTGATCGATTACGACGTGATGCAGAAGATGGCCGAGCTGCACCGGCCGAAGATGATCATCGGCGGCGCCTCGGCCTATGAGCGGCCGATCGATTTCGCTCGCATGCGCAAGATCGCCGATTCCGTCGGCGCCATCCTGATGGTGGACATGGCCCATTATGCCGGCCTGATCGCCGCCGGGGTCTATCCGAGCCCGGTGGGGCATGCGCATGTGATCACGACGACGACGCACAAGACGCTGCGCGGCCCGCGCGGCGGCATGATCCTGACCGACGATGACGATCTGGCCAAGGCCATCAACTCGCGCATCTTCCCGGGCATCCAGGGCGGACCGCTGATGCATGTGATTGCCGCCAAGGCCGTGGCCTTCGGCGAGGCGCTGGGCGAGCAGTTCAGGGCCGATCAGAAGCAGGTGGTTGCCAATGCGCGCGCGCTGGCCGATACGCTGGTCAAGGGGGGCTTGCGCATCGTGTCCGGTGGCACCGACTGCCACATGTTCCGCGTGGACGTGCGCCCGCAGGGCATCACCGGCAAGCAGGCCGAGGAGGCGCTGGAGGCGGCCGGCATCACGACGAACAAGAACACCATTCCGTTTGATCCGGAATCGCCGTTTGTCACCAGCGGCATCCGCATCGGCGCCTCGGTGATCACGTCGCGCGGCATGAAGGAGGCCGAGGCCGTGCAGATCGGCGAGATGATCCTGAAGGTGCTCAACGCACCGGAGGATACATCGGTGCAGCAGCAGGTGGCGGCCGAGGTGCGTCAGCTGACGGATCGCTTCCCGATCTACGAGGACTGATCCGGCGCGATGCATTGTCCCTTCTGCGCCAATGCCGATACCCGGGTCATCGACTCCAGGGTGGTCGAGGAGGGGGCGACCGTGCGCCGTCGGCGCGAATGCGAGGTCTGCGGCAAGCGATTCTCGACCTTCGAGCGCGCCGAGCTGAAGCTGCCGCTGGTCATCAAGAAGGACGGCACGCGCCAGGCCTTCGATGTCGGCAAGGTGCATGCGGGCATGCAGAAGGCGCTGGAGAAGCGTCCGGTTTCGGCCGATGCGCTGGAGCAGGGTGTGAACGCGGTCCTGCGTGCGGTGCAGGAGATGGGCGAGTCGGAGGTGCCGGCCGAGACGATCGGCGAATTCGTCATGGAGCAGCTGCGCAATCTCGACGGTGTGGCCTATGTGCGTTTCGCTTCGGTCTATCGCGAATTCAAGGATGTGGATGATTTTCTGGCTGCGGTGAAGGCGGCCATGGGGAACAGGGAGTAGAGATGACAGTCAGGATTGCAGTGTTGCCGGGCGACGGCATCGGTCCGGAGATCGTGCGCGAGGCGCTGAAGGTGCTCGACGTACTCAATGCGGACTTCGGGCTTGGAGCCGAGTGGGAGGAGGCCGCCATCGGTGGTGCCGGCTATGAAGCCAGCGGCGATCCCTATCCCGAAGCGACGCAGAAGCTGGCGCATGCCAGCGATGCGGTGCTGCTGGGCGCGGTCGGCGGCCCGCAGTGGGAGGCGCTGGACAAGCCGCTCAGGCCCGAGGCTGGCCTGCTGCGCATCCGCGAGGATCTGGGGCTGTTTGCCAACTACCGGCCGAGCAAGGTGCATCGCCAGTTGCTCGATGCCTCGACGCTGAAGCCCGAGGTCATCGAAGGCGTGGATATTCTCGTCGTGCGCGAGCTGGTTTCCGGCATCTATTTCGGTCAGCCGCGCGGCATCGAGTCCCGCGACGGCGAGCGCTACGGCTTCAATACCATGGGCTATCGCGAGGGCGAGATCCGGCGCATCGCAAGAAAGGCCTTCGAGGCGGCGAGATTGCGCAACGGGCGCGTGTGCAGCGTCGAGAAGGCCAATGTGCTGGATGTGTCCGAGCTCTGGCGCCAGGTCGTGACCGAGGTGCATGATGCGGAGTTTTCCGATGTCGAGCTGTCGCACATGTATGTCGACAATGCCGCGATGCAGCTGATCCGCAATCCGCGCCAGTTCGATGTCATCGTCACCGGCAACCTGTTCGGCGACATCCTTTCCGATGAGGCGTCGATGCTGACCGGATCGATCGGCATGCTGCCTTCGGCCTCGATCGGGGAGAAATTCGCGATGTATGAGCCGATTCACGGCTCGGCGCCCGATATCGCCGGTCAGGACAAGGCCAATCCGCTGGCGACGATCCTCTCCGTGGCGATGATGCTGCGCTATTCGCTGGATCGTGCCGATCTGGCCGATGTGCTTGAAAAGGCGGTGGAAAATACGCTCGATGCCGGCGTGCGCACCGTGGATCTGGCAATGAATGGCGAGGATGCGGTATCCTGCTCGGGCATGGGCGATGCCGTCTGCAACAGCCTGCGGGCGCTGGCCCGGGACTGAACGGGAGATGGAAATGGAAGCGTTTCTGCCGAAGAAAGAGGCTTATCGCGTCGCCGTAGTCGGCGCCACGGGCGCGGTGGGCAAGACGATGCTGGAGATCCTGGAGGAACGGGATTTTCCGGTGGCCGATCTGGTGCCGCTGGCCTCCAGCCGCAGTGCCGGTTCGGCCATCGAGTTCAAAGGCCGGCAGTACACGGTCCAGGATCTGGAGGATTTCGATCCGACGGGTCTGGACATCGCGCTGTTCTCGGCCGGCGGCGGCACGTCGCTTAGGCATGCGCCGCGCTTTGCCGAGGCCGGCTGCTATGTCGTGGACAACTCCAGTGCCTGGCGCATGGATCCGGAGATCGCGCTGGTGGTGCCCGAGGTGAATCCCCATGCGCTGGAGATGGCCCGGCGCAATCGCATCATCGCCAATCCGAACTGTTCGACGATTCAGATGGTCGTGGCGCTCAAGCCGCTGCATGATGCCGTGCCGATCAGGCGGGTTGTGGTTTCGACCTACCAGGCCGTTTCCGGAGCCGGCGGGCGGGCGATCGAGGAGCTGGCGCGGCAGACCGCGCAGCTGCTGAACGCGCAGGAGCCCCAGGTGGATGTCTTTCCGGCGCGCATCGCGTTCAACGTGATTCCGCACATTGACGTATTCATGGAGGACGGCTACACCAAGGAAGAGCGCAAGATGATGGATGAGACGCGCAAGATCATGGAGGCCGATATCGCCGTGACCGCGACAACGGTGCGCGTGCCGGTCTTCTATGGCCATTCCGAGGCCGTCAACGTGACCTTCGAGGCGCCGATGTCGGCCGAGCGGGCGCGCGCGATCCTGGCCGAGGCCGATGGCATCTGCGTTGTTGATGACCCGAAGGGTGAGGATTATCCGATGCCCAGCGAGGCCGCAGGCTCCGATCCGGTCTGGGTCGGGCGCATTCGGGAAGACCAATCTTTCCCAAATTCCTTGCATTTATGGGTCGTTGCTGATAATGTACGTAAAGGTGCGGCTCTAAATGCCGTACAAATAGCGGAAATCCTGATCCAACAACCTTAGTTTCGGGCCACAGATGGGGGCTCAGATGGAGGGGAACATGAGCAATCGACGTGGGCAGAAGATGGTGTTGAGCTGGCTGGCGGCCGCGATGTTGCTGCTGGCGGCAAACGCACACGCGGTATCACTGGGAAAGCTTGAGGTTGCCAGCCATCTGGGTGAACCGTTCTATGCCGAGATCCCGCTGAGTCTGGATGCGAATGAATCGATCTCCCGGGTCTATGTCGAGATCGCCGCCCCGACGGACTATCGCATCCTTGAAGTCTACCGTGATCCGGTTCTCAATTCCCTGCGCGCCGATGTGCAGAGCGACAGCCGGGGCACGCGCGTCGAGCTTTCCTCCCGCAACGCCATCGATGCGCCGTTCTTCAATCTGGTGCTGAAGGTGCGCTACGATCGCGCGACGCATTTCAAGAAATATCCGATCTTCCTGGATCTGCCCAAGGCGATGAAGCCGAGTCCCAGGCGCGCGCCGCTGCCGAGCGTGCATGCGCTGAAATCCCCGACCGGCGTGGATACGACGGTTTCCGAAGCGGAGCAGCTTCCGGCCGCCCCGGCGCCGGCCGAGGTCGAGCCGGCCGCTGGCGGCTTCAAGCCCTTTGACGGCTGGGCGCGCACGAACCGCTATGGCCCGATGGTCTATGGTGACACGATTTCGACCGTGGCCCAGCGCCTGCGCGTGGATGACCGTTTTACGCAGCAGCAGGTCATGGTTGCGCTGTTCGAGAAGAACCGCTCGAAGTTCGACCAGGACAACATCAATCTCATCAAGGCCGGCACTTTCCTGGATGTTCCCCGCGCCGCCGAGGTTGAGCGCATTACGCCGAGTCAGGCGCGCAAGCTGATTGCCGAGCACGAGAAGGTCTGGAAGGAGCTGAAGAAGCAGCCGCGATATGCGGCCGTGGCCGAGGCGCAGCGCACGCGCTACAGCAAGCGGGTGCGTATCGGGCGCAAGGCGATGGGGACGGCCGCGCAGCCGGAATCCAGGCCGACCGCTGCTCCGGGGGCACCGGCCGAGAAGGAGGCTGGTGGAGAAGGGGCGAACGCCGGCACGGCAAGCGGTACCGCGGCGAACGCCGATCTGGCCCGACAGCTTGAGGCCCTGAAGAAGCAGAACGAGCAGCTGCAGGCCAAGCTTGCCGAGAACGAGAAGAAGCTGGCCGCACTGGCTAGCAGGCCGGCGGATGCCGATGCTGCGGCTGCCAAGGCGAAGATTGCAAAGCTGGAGCTGAAGCTGGCCCGGCTGCAGTCCGAGCTGGACAAGGCACGCGAACGAGCCGTGGCCGCCCAGCAGCAGGAGGGAAGCAGTTGGCTGACCTATGTGCTCGGCGCGCTGCTGGTCATCCTGCTGGCGGTTGTCGGATGGCTCATCAGCAAGCTGAAGGGACGCGGTCCGGAACTTCCGGCGACCGAAGCCTCCACCGCAGCAGCCCCCGTATCCGGAGGCACCGGTGAAGAGAATATCCCCGAGATCGAGGTCGAGGAGGCCGATGTCGAGGCCCTGAAGGGCGAGGAACAGGCGGTCGAGGATACGGCCCAGATGACGGTGGAGCAGGAGCAGGCCTTCACCGATTCGATCCCGGATCTGACGGATGAGGATACCGGCTCCATGCCGGCCTTCCAGGAAGAGGTCGAGGAAGAGCCGGACCCGAATGTGGACTATCTGGCCGAGGCCGATGTCTACATGCGTTACGGCATGGAGGATGAAGCCCTGCAGCAGGTGAATCTTGCGCTGCGGCTGAATCCGAACAATGCCGAGGCCCATATCAAGAAGGCGGAGATCCTGCAGAGCAAGGGGGACAGTTCCGCATTCGAGGAGACCATTGCCGAGGCCACGCAGACCCTGGCCGGCGGTGACCTGGAACGCTTCAACGAGGTGATCAACGAGCTGAAGAGCGGAACGGCGCCGGAGGATCTCGGCGATGTCTCGCTGGAGGACACGCTGCCGCCGACCGATGTCAGCGAGATCATTGGCGAGGAGGTCGCTTCCGAGGAAGGCACGATCTCCGATGAGATCGAGGATCTGGGCTTTGGTGACGCGGAGATCGATACCAGCGCCGGCGAGGCCGGCGAGGACACCGTGATCGAGCCTGCCGGGGCCGAGGATACGACCGAGCTCGATGCCGCGCTGATGGATCTGGCGAATCTGGATCTGGAGAGCGAAACCGAAGAGGCCGAGGCCGGCGCTGCCGGGGAGGCTTCCGAAGCCGAGGCCAAGGACGAGGCCGGGGAAGCGCCTGCCGAAGCGGCCGGGGAAGCGCAGGCGGCTCCCGACGTGGCGCTGGATGCCGGCGGTGAAGGCCTGGATTTCGATCTCTCCGATGTCGAGCTGCCGGAGGAACAGGCAGCCGCCGAGGAGGAGGGGCCCCAGGTTGAAACCGCGGATCTCGAAAAGACCGTGGCCATGGACTGGTCCAAGGATACCTCGGTGGATTCCGACGAGTTCGATCTGATGGGCGAAAGCGGCGCGGACGAGATCCAGTTCGAGGAGGCAGCGGAATCCGAGGCTCCCGCGCCGGTCGAGCAGACGGCGTCGGAAGCCGAGGCCGAGGCGCTGGATATCAGCTTTGATGTGCAATCCGAGCAGGAGCAAACGGCGGAACAGCCGGAAGAAAAGCCAGAACAGTCGGAAGAAGCCGCGGAACAGCCCGAAGGAGCCGTAGAACCGCAGGCAGAAACGCCGGAACAGGCTGAGGAAGCGGCGAAGGCCGAGGAGACCACGGCGAGCCTTGATCTCGGCGAAGGGGATCTGGAGGCCGGTTTCGACATCTCCGAGGCCGAAGTGGAGCCTGCCGATGACTTTACCAGCACCATTCGCACCTCAATCGATGAGGTTGCCGAGGAGGCGGATGATTTCACGGCGACAGGGGAATTTGACCTTCAGATCAATGAGGATGTGTCGGAAAATCTCGATGCATCGATGCTGGAGTCTGTATCCGAGGAGGAGTCCGGAGAGGCCGGTGCCGAGGGCGATCAGCAGGATGAAGGCCTGGGAGGCATGATCGATCTCGATGATGACGTCGATGCCACGCTGAAGCTGGACAACCTGCTGAGCGAATTCACGGACGAGGACGACGACAAGAAGGAAGAATAGGGCACCGGCGGTTTCCGCTGACCGGTTGCCGATGCTCGTCAGGGTGTTCTCGGCATGATGCGCGCTGCCTGGCCCAGCCGCCTCTGGTTCGGGACGATGCTGCTGCTCGCCTCGCTGTCGAATCTGCCCTTTGCCATCCAACTCGTGCTGCTGGCGCTGTTGCTGATGGTTCATCTGCGACTAGACGGTGGCGCGCAGCGTCTGCGCCGGCTTGCCGGGCTGCTTCCCTGGTTTGTGTTGCCGATCCTGCTTCTGCATGCGCTGTTTACGCCCGGAGAATGGCTTCTGGCCGGAGTGCCTCTGAGCCATGAAGGCATTGCGCGCGGGACATGGCTGGCGCTGCATTTCTGCAACATCTTTCTGGCCGCCATGCTGCTTGGCTGCTGTCTTGTTCCGGCGGAATGGATGGGGCTGCTCAGCCGCGTTCCCGGCGCTTTACCGGTGGTGAAGATGCTTCTGCTGATGCGTGGCCGGATCGGGGGAATGATCGCGATGCTGGCGCAACAATGGCGCATCATGGGCCGCATGCGCTGCCTGCCGGCGCTGCTGATCGCGGCGGTGCGCCAGTGCCTGGACGAATCGCGCAGCGTGGCCCGGGCCATGTGGCTGCGCTGGCCGCCCGGCTTCCCCGCCCCGGATGATGGTCTGGTCCGGATCGGGGCGATCGGACGGGAGGATGTCGTGCTGATCCTGGGAGGGATTGCCGCCTGCATGCTGCTGCTTCTTTAAATCCGTCCACGGCTCAGGAAGGATTCACGCATGCATCAGGATAACAGACAGCGCATCGTCATGGTGCTTGAGTTCGACGGTCAGTCGTTCCATGGCTGGCAACGCCAGCAGAATGCGGACTCCGTGCAGCAGGTGCTGGAAGCTGCGCTGCAGCGCATCGAGGGAAGGCCCGTGGCCACGGTCGCGGCCGGGCGCACCGATGCCGGCGTGCATGCCGAGGCGCTGGCGGTGCACGCGGATGTGGATGCGCGACGCTGGCAGCGACAGCCCCGGGCCTATCTTCACGGATGCAACAGCCTGTTGCCGGAATCGGTGCGGGTGATCGGGCTTCGGGCCGTCGCGCATGATTTTCATGCCCGCTTCGACTGCCGGGGGCGCTCCTACTGCTACCGCATCTGGCAGCGGGGTACGGCCTCTGCTCTGGAACAATGGCGGCACTGGTGGATGCCGCGGCCACTGGAGCTGGATCGCATGCGCGATGCAGCAAGGCTGTGCATGGGCGAGCGCGATTTCGCCGCATTTCAGGCCGCCGGATGCCAGGCCGGGCACGCGCGCCGAAGGATTACCAGGCTGGAGATTGTGCGCGATGGGTACTGCGTGCGCATCGAGGTTTCGGCCAATGCGTTTGTCTATCACATGGTGCGCAATCTCGTGGGCAATCTCGTGGAGGTGGGCATCGGCAAACGCTCGGTGGAGGAGTTTGGCGAACTGCTGCAAGGGCGAGACCGCAGTCGCGGGGCCGCCACGGCGCCGGCCCACGGCCTGTATTTTACCGATGCGATCTACGACGAGTTTACAGCGCGCAGCCTGATCGACTGCGTATAGTCATTCGGATCGTGCCGGTTCGTTTCCTGCTCGGCCGGCCATGGCGAGCTCGATTGCCTGCTTAAGCTTGTCGAGGGTGACCGGCTTGTTGATCAGCTGGACACCATGGTTGCCGACCTTCTGTAGCTGCTCGTCTTCTCCATAGGCGGTGATCATGATGATCGGAATCGCGTCATCGTGCTGGCGGATATGCTCCACAAGCTCCAGCCCGTTCATGATCGGCATGCGGAAATCGGTCATGATCAGGTCGAACGCGTCCGGCTGCTTCTGATAGATCTCCAGTGCCTTCTGCCCATCCTCGGCCAGCGTGGTCTGATGATTCAGATGTTCCAGCAGGGCCTGATGGATCTTCAGGACATCCGGGGCGTCATCGACAAGAAGGATGCGGCAATGCGGGGTTTCAGCCGCTGGCCGTGATGAATCCCTCCCGGGTTCCGGTGACGATAGGCGCTCATCCCGGGCCTTGCGCGGTGGCGGGAAGTGAAGCCGGAAGCAGGTTCCCCGGCCGGGCTCGGATTCGACGTCGATCGTTCCGCGACGCTGTTTGACGATGCGCTGCACCATCGCCAGGCCAAGGCCGGAGCCGCCCTGCTCGATCCTGGAGGTCCAGAACGGTTTGAAGATATCGTCCAGATCCTCTCTGGCGATGCCCTCGCCGTCGTCGGCGACCTCGATGCACAGGGCCGGCGAGCCTTCGCTGCTCAATGGGTGCTCGGCGTCGGCCTTGATCGTGACGCGTATCTGGCCGGCTTCCGGAATGGCGGCGGCCGCGTTGTGTACCAGATTCAGCAGGATCTGCTCCAGTTCGGTCAGCGAGCAGTCGACGTCCGGGAGCGGTGATTCGATTTCCGTCAGCAGCTGGATGTGCGCCGGAAGCTGCAGGCGTGCCAGGCCGAGAATGTTTTCGATCGGTGCCTTCAGCTCCGAGCCGGCACAGGGCGCGGCGAGATCCTGCTCCTTCCTGCGTCCCAGGCTCAGCAGGTGGCTGATCATCGAGGCTCCGCGTTCGCCGGCTTCGATAATGGCCTGCAGATGCTCCCTGTCGGCTCCCTTGGCCTGCATCAGCATGACCTCGGCATAGCCCATCATGCTGGTGAGCACATTGCGGAAGTCATGGACGATGCCGGCCACCAGCGTCGACATGTAGCCCTGCCGGTACACCGTTTCCAGCTTGATCTGCGTATCCTCGCGCTGTGTGATGTCGAGGATGAAGCAGACGCCGATCCATTTGTTGCGCCAGCGCAGTCGCGTGGTCGTCGCCATCAGGCGGAGGATGTTGTCCTGCTTGTCGCGCCCGCGGAAATAGAGCACATGCCGGGCAGAGTTGGAATCCCGGTCGTTCGGATGCGGTGACTGCAGCGTGCGGCGACAGAATTCGAGCAGCTCTTCGCCGTCCTCGAGCAGCGCCAGCATGTCCGGCTGTTCGCCGATCAGTCGGGTGTAATCGTCGCGGAAGATCTCGTTGATGGCCGCGTTGGCGTAAAGGACGCGCGGCTGCCCCTGGTCATCGAGGTCATAGGTGAACACCGGCATCGGTCCCTGATCCAGCAGGCTGAAGGAGGTTTCTTCGGCCTCGACCTGGCCTCGGATGGCGCGCTCGGCCTTTTCACCGATCAGATAGACATAGGCGGGGATGACGATCAGACCGGCCAGCTGCCAGACCAGCAGCGTGCGATCCAGATCCAGGTGCATGTTGAACAGCGTATAGATCGCCACGGCCACCAGCCCGAGGATGCTCAGCGCCTGGGTGTAGAGCAGCAGCGCATTGCCGTAGCGGAAGCCGTTGCCGAAGATGATGACCAGCAGCATGAAGTAGATGCCGCTGGCGTGCCCGCCGTCGATGACGGCTGCGAAACTGACGATGGCGATATCGAACAGCGGGGCAAACAGCGTCCGGAAGGCGGACAGCGGTCGCCGCCGGATGGCCGGGATGGTCAGGCCGTTGTAGATGAAATAGGCCGCTGCGGCGATCAGGAAGGACTGCCGGTACTGCTCGAAGAATACGGCATGGGCGTTGAGGTAATACAGGCCGGCCAGGGCAAACAGCAGCCTGGCCCATGCCTGCTGGGTCTGCGCGCCGATGATCGACTGTCCGCCGGGCTGATTGCGCCTGACCAGCCAGTTTTCGATGATGAATGTCCTGATACGCCGCTCCCTTTCCTGACAAGTTTAGCCGCAAGCCGCCGCTCTGCAAGTGAAGCGGCGATTTCGCGGCTGCCTCCGCTCGGTCGCTGTGCTAGTCTGGCGCCGTCGGATTCAGACCGACGTATGCCGCGAGCATCTCAGGAGAAGAATGTGTTGTATGTAGCCGTGCGGGCCGCAAGAAGGGCCGGAGATATCATCGCCCGGGCTTTCGATGAGCGGGATACCCTGAAGGTTCAGCAGAAAAGCGATCGCGACTATGTCACCGATATCGATCAGCGGGCCGAGGCCGCGATCGTGCGCGAGATCAGCAGGCATTACCCCGAGCATGGGATCGTCAGCGAAGAGAGCGGGCAACGCAGCAATCCGCGGGCTTCGGTGCAGTGGTATATCGATCCGCTGGATGGAACGACGAACTTCATTCACGGCTATCCGCATTTCGCGGTTTCCATCGCGGCCTGGAAGAACGGCAAGCCGATGCTGGCGGTGATTCACGATCCGATACGCAATGAAACCTTCGAGGCGCGCAACGGCAATGGCGCCTTTCTGAACCGCCGTCGCCTGCGGGTCAGCGCCACCTCGGACATGGCGCACGCGCTGATGGCCTCCGGGCTGCCATCCTACCGTCGGGAGCAGCTGGATACGTTTCAGCAGCGGATGGATCGCTGCATGCGCGCCATCGATGGCTATCGCCGGGGCGGCGCGGCCGCGCTGGATCTGGCCTATGTCGCGGCCGGTCGCCTGGATGTCTACTGGGAGGCGGGCCTGAAGCCGTGGGACATTGCGGCGGGATGTCTGCTGGTTCAGGAGGCTGGCGGCATGGCCACGGCCCTGGACGGAGCCCGGCTGGATCTGGAGGCTGGCGATGTGCTGGCCACGAATGCCCGGCTGCATGATGCGGCGATAAGCCTGCTCAAGGTCTGAGGCCCGTCCGAGGCCGCTTGATGCAGCGCGGGCGCTAATGGCCCTCGCGCTGCAACAGCAGAAAGAGGCCCAATCCACCGAAGAAGAGATTCGGAAGCCAGGCCGCGTATGCGGCCGGCAGGCGTTCGCCTCCCGCCAGCAGCGAGCTGGCATTGCCGAACACATAGAACATCAGCCCGATGGCGATCGCGGCCAGCAGCCCCCAGGAGGCATGGCCGCTTCGCTGGTGGTGCTGCATGCACAGCGCCGCGGCCAGGATGATCATGAACAGGCAGGCCATGGGCGCGGCCAGCTTGCGGTGGAGCGCGAAGACATAGCTGGCGGCATTCAGCCCCGCGTGTTGCAGATCGGCGATGTATTGCCGCATCTCGAAGAGCCGCATCTGGCCGGGCTGCGGAAGCTCGGCGGTTTCTGGGCCGATGTCGGTGGGCAGGCGCATGCGTTTCCGGTGCTCCATCTTCAGCGAGCGCGATGCGGTTGGGCTGCTGATGTGCACATCGTGGAGCTGCCATGCCCCCTTGGCATAGCGTGCACGGGCCGCATCGATGCGGCGAATCCAGCCGCCCTCTGCGTCCGTTTCGAGCATGATCAGCGCATACTGCCGGCCCGAGAGCGGCGTCAGCCGGAAGAAGCGATGACCGTCCCGCAGCCACTGAACGCCGGTCTGCGAGGGTTTCTGGTGCTTGATATGAACCTTTTCGATGACATCCAGTCGCTTGTTCGTGGATGGGGCGACCCATTCCCCGATCGCAAAGCTGACGATGGCGGCCAGGACGGCCACGCAGAGCAGCGGCGTCAGCAGCTTGTTGATGCCCAGGCCGGCCGCGCGGATGGCAACCACTTCCTGATGCCTCGAAAGTTCGAGCAGATAGAGGCTGGCGCCGATCAGGACGATGATGGGCATGAATTCGGCGATCATGAACGGACTCTTGAGCAGGATGTATTCGAACATCAGCGACGGCGTCAGACCGTGGTCCAGGTAGCGGGCCTTGTCGAAGGCCTCGATGATGGCATAGATCGCCAGCAGCGCGGCCATCGCGGCCAGCGAACGCTGCAGGCAGCCTGAAAAGATCCAGCGAAAGAGAACCGGCATGCTGCAAGCCTAGCACCGCCGTCCCTTTGTGCGACAGATTCCCGCAAAGGCCAGAGGGGATGCAATGGGCGGTTGAGATGCTACACTGCGGCGCTTGCCAGCGAATGGAGGTTGACGCATGCCCTGGAGCAATCAGAACGATCCGGACCGGAACCCCTGGGGGAATCGAGGCGGCAATCAGCCCACGCCCCCGGATCTCGATGAGGTGATTCGGCGTTTGCAGGAGCGCCTCTCGGGTCTCTTCGGCGGGGGCGGCCATGGCGGCAAGGGTGGTCTGGGCAAGGGTGCGATCACCGCTATCGTCGCCGCGCTGTTCGTTCTCTGGGGGCTGTCCGGCTTCTACATGGTGGCGGCGGACGAGGAAGCGGTCGTGCTGCAGTTCGGCAAGCATGTGGGCAATACCGGCCCGGGCCTGAACTGGCATATCCCCTATCCGGTGCAGACCGTGGAAAAACTGCCGGTCACGCGCGTGCAGCGGCTTGAGGTGGGCTTCCGCAGGTTTCCCGATGGCACGATGCGCAAGCGCACGAACGAGTCGCTGATGCTGACCAAGGACGAGAACATCGTCGATATCTCCTTCATCGTGCAATACCGCATCAAGACGCTCGAGGATTACCTGTTCAATATCGCCAGCGGCCCGAAGACCGTGCGCGATGCGGCCGAATCGGCGATCCGCGAGGTGATCGGACGCACGATGATCGATGATGTGCTGACCGACAAGAAGGCCGAGGTCGAGGTCGAGACCCAGGAGCTGATCCAGAAGATCCTCGATTCCTACAAGGCCGGCATCACCGTGACGACGGTCAAGCTGCAGGATGCGCAGCCGCCGGAGCGCGTGATCCGCGAATTCAAGGATGTGGCCAGCGCCCGCGAGGACCGCGAACGCGCCAAGAACGAGGCGCAGGCCTATGCCAACGACATCATTCCGAAGGCCCGCGGTGAGGCCAAGAAGATGGTGCTTGACGCCGAGGCCTATGAGAAGGAAGTGGTGGATCGGGCGATCGGTGAGGCCAAGCGTTTTGAAAGCCTGCTGTCGGCCTATCGCAGCGCGCCGGATGTGACGCGCAAGCGTCTGTACATGGAAACGATGGAATCGGTGCTGGCCCGCGCCGACAAGGTCATCGTGGATGGATCGGTGGCCGACCAGGTGCTGCCGTATCTGCCCCTGGATCGGGCCGGTAAGGTGGAGGTGAAGCAATGAGCGCCAGGCAGAGTCTTGCATTGATCGTCGTTGTTGCGCTGGGCCTGCTGGCAGGCAGCAGCGCGTTCGTCGTGGATCAGCGTGAACAGGCGCTGGTTCTGCAGTTCGGCAATCCGAAGGATGTCGTGGATACCCCCGGTCTGCATTTCAAATGGCCGTGGCAGAATGTGCGTCGTTTCGACATGCGGCTGCTGGAGAGCGATGCGCTGCCCAACGAGGTGATCACGAAGGACAAGAAATCCATCCTCGTGGACAACTACACCCGCTGGAAGATCATCGATCCGCTGAAGGTCTTCCAGGTGGCCCGCGATGAGCGCGGTGTGGCTTCGCGCATGGATGATGTCGTGCGCGGCAAGGTGCGCGAGGTGCTCGGCCAGCATACGCTGCATGAGATCGTTTCCGGCGGTGAACAGGAACGACTCCGGACCGAGCTGATGATCTCCATCCGCAAGCGGGCCGACGAGGCCGTGCGCGATCTCGGCATTTCCATCGTGGACGTCCGCATCAAGCGGGCCGACCTGCCGCAGGAGAACTCCGATGCCGTCTTCCAGCGCATGAAGGCCGAACGCAGCCGGATTGCGAAGGAATACCGTTCCGAGGGTGAGGAGGCGGCCAAGGAGATCCGGGCCGAAGCCGAGAAGACGCGCAAGCTGCTGCTGGCCGAGGCCTACAAGAAGGCCGAGATCATCCGCGGCCGGGCGGATGCGGCTGCGGCCCGCATCTATGCCAAGGCCTATGAGAAGGATCCGAAGTTCTATGCCTTCGTCCGCTCGCTGGAGGCCTATCGCACCTCCATCGGTGAAGGCACGCGGCTGGTGATCTCGCCGGATTCGGAGTTCTTCCGCTTCTTCGAGCAATCAACGAAATAGCCGGGGCCTGCCATGGATGATCTGCTGGCCGCGATGGGGCTGGTGCTGGTGCTTGAAGGGGCGCTGTACGCGCTTTTTCCTCAGGGGATGATCCGGGCCATGCGACGGCTGCCGGAGATTCCGCCGGCGACGCTGAGATTGTTCGGGCTGGTGTCCGTGGCTCTGGGCTGGCTGCTGGTGAAACTGGTCCGGGGCTGAGCCGGCCTCCTATTCGATGCGGCCGATCCTTCTCAGCGAGGACAGGGTCTCGGATACATAGCTGTGGATGTTGCGCGAAACCGTCGTCCTCAGCGGCGGATGCAGGTCGAGAACCTCGCGGAAGATCTCCATCGGGATGCGGATCAGCTCCGTATCCTCCATCGCGATCAGGCTGGTCAGGTGCGTATCGGAACTGAAGCCCGAGTGGCCATGCATCGAGGCTTCCCAGCCGGCCAGCTCTCCGGGGCGGATGGCCGTGAAGATATGGCTGTCTCCCGTATGTCCCTCGACAATGCGACGCACGAGGCCGGAAACGACCATGTCCACCCACTCGATGGGCTTGCCCTCGCTGGCGATGATCGCGAAGGTCGCGAAGTGCTGGGAAATCGCATGCTCGGCGAGGTAGAAGCGCAGGTTCTCCGGCACCGCGGCCAGCATCGGGTTCATGCACAGCTTGAGCATCCGCAGCCGGATCTCGGCATGGCGCTGCCAGCTTTCCTGAAGGCCGGCATCGGCAAGCAGCAGGCGGGAGAAGGTTTTCACGGGGAATTTCAGCAGACGGCAATCACTGCTGGCGAGCAGGTCGGCCGAGCGCTTGCCGTCCATGAAATAGGCGATATCGCCGACAACGCTTCTGGCTCGGATATGACCGACCAGAACCGGCTTGTTCTGCCCCGGGAAGCTGCACCACGCACAGAGCTCGCCTTCCTGCAGCAGATAGACGTCGCTGGAGGGTTCGCCCTGGCGAAGCAGATACTCGCCTTCCCTGAGCATGACCGTTTTCGGCCGCTGCAGAAACGAAGCCGTCTCGGCCGCCTGCTCCAGAGCATGGATAAGGCGCCGGGAACGGTCATCCTTGCGCACCGTTTCCCTTAGCGTCTGGATCTCGCGGGCCTGATCCTCCTTGCCCTGTCTGCTCAGCAGGCCGGCCAGCCTTTCCAGGATGAAATCGGCGTGCACGGAATGACCGAGCTGCATCAGCACCTCGGCGTAGCTGCGCAGATAATCGGGATTGTCCGGATTCAGCTCGGTGAGCTTGCGCAGCGAGGCGGCCCTGGCCTCGAGATCGTTCGTCCGTGATCCGTTCATGTCCGCTTCTTCAGCCCTGCAACCTTGCGCATCAGCATTTCGCGCTGCGACTCGGCATGGTTCATCAGCCCCTCCTTCAGCGGCGGATAGGCTTCGACGATGTTCTTGAACGCGGAATAGGGGATATGCGCCATCGTCACGGCCGAGAGGGCGACCAGATCGGCCGGACAGCTTGATTTGCGCACCGCCGATGTATCGCCCACCATCTCGCCCGGGACCAGATCGAGAAGCACATGCCGTTCAGATCCGAGATGCAGGCAGTAGGCGGCCTTGCCGCGAATCAGCATGTCGACCGCATCCAGCTCGTCGCCGGCCTGATGGATGATGCGTCCCTCCGGATAATGGCGGACGACGGTATCCAGGGCTATGTCCTGCCGCATCGCCAGCGGCACGCGCGAAAGCAGCGGATTGCCGGCCAGCAGGCTGTTCATGAAACGGAAGTCCGAGATGCGCCGGAGTTCCGCCTCCAGCCCCGGGTTCTCGATGATGGCGGCGATGATCTTCTTTCGCGGCAGTTTCACGACCACGCTGTCCTTGTTGGCGACGACATCGGCATTGCGCACGCCCGGATCGAGCAGGCAGCCCTCGCCGACGACCTGTCCGGGCTGGACCAGGTTCAGCAGAATCGTCTCCCCGGGGCGGGGCGTGATGAAGATGGCCAGCTCGCCCTTCAGAAGCAGGTACATCGTATCGCCGGGCTCGCCCTGGCGGAACAGGTGCTGGCCCTCCTTCAGCCGCTGCTGATGCATGAACTGCCAGACCCGGCTCTGCATTTCATCGGGGAGCAATTCGAGGATGGGACGACTGTTCGCCTCCTCGATGGCGCGCACACGGCCGATCAGCGGATATTCCTCGACCAGACGATTGGCGCGTTCGACCTGCCCCTTGTCGAGCAGCTGCTGGTGCAGGTGCTGCAGGATCTCGCGGGCCGTCGAAAGCTGGCCGACCTCGAGCAGGAGCTCGGCATACCTCTTCAGGTAGCCCTCGTTCTCGGGATACAGACGCACGAGATCGGCATAGACGGCGAGCTCCGAGTCCTGCTGCTTTCCGTTCGCGGTTTCGCTCATCCACCCTCCTTCTGATTCCGCGTATGCGATCATAGACCGGTGGCCATGGATGTGCCAGCCGCAGAAATGCCCGCTTGCGTGACAGGGATCGCTTGCAATGAACCGCCGAGGCGGGAGTATTGCAAGGCATGAGAAGGCTGAACCCCATGTCCTGGCCAGGCTCTGCATTCAGCCTGCGTCTGTCCGGACTGCTCGCGGCCCTGATGCTGTTGCCCGCCATCGCGTCCGCAGCATCCGTCGAGATTCGGGATGTCAGGCTTTGGACCGCTCCGGATCACAGCCGGCTGGTCTTCGATCTGAACCGCAAGGCGGATTACCGGCTGTTTCAGCTGCACGGGCCGGAACGCGTCGTTATCGACATCCAGCGGGCAAGGCTGAAGGTGGGGTTTGACCGGCTGAAGCTGCCCGATCCGGTGATAGCCGCCATCCGTTATGGTTCCCCGGAAAAGGGCAAGCTGCGCGTGGTCCTCGATGTCAGGGAAAAGGTGCGGCCGCGCTCCTTCCTTCTGAAGCCGATGCATGGCAAGCCCAATCGTCTGGTGGTGGATCTGATGCGCCCGCAGGCCGCCCGCCAGCAGGCCGAGAAGATGTCACGGGCCAGGGGCGAGAAGCAGCTGGTGATCGCCGTGGATGCGGGGCATGGCGGCGAGGATCCCGGCGCCATCGGTCCGCGCCATTATCGCGAGAAGGATGTCACGCTGGCGGTTGCCCGGCGCCTGGCGGCGATCATCAACAAGCGGCCGGGGATGAAGGCCGTGCTGATCCGCGATGGCGACTATTTCGTGCCGCTGAACCGGCGCTGGAAGCTGGCGCGCGCGGCGCATGCGGATCTGATGATCAGCATTCATGCCGATGCGGTGCGTCGCGGCAATGTCAAGGGGGCCAGCGTCTATACCCTTTCCGAGAAGGGGGCGACCGTGGACAAGGCGGCCCGGGCGCTGGCGGCCAAGGAGAATGCGGCCGATGAGATCGGCGGCGTGGCCTTCGACGAGGTCGAGGATCCGATGGTCAGCCGCATCCTCGGTGACATGTTCCGGCGCGACAGCCTCAACAGCTCGCAGATCCTGGCCGAGGAGATCATCGATGAACTCAGACGGGTCGGCCCGATCAAGTATGCGACGCCCAAGCGCGCGCGCTTTGTCGTTCTCAGCGCCATGGAGATTCCGAGCGTGCTGGTAGAACTGGATTACATCTCCAATCCCTCGCGCGAGCGCAAGCTGCGCGACGCGCGGCATCAGCAGAAGCTCGCCGAGGCACTCTATCGTGGCTCCATCGATTTTCTCAGGCGCATGGGGCGCCTGAAGGGCAGCGAGCCTTCGAAAACGGTCTCGGCCGGTGATGCGCTGCTGCGGCTGGCCAGCATCCAGCCGCTGCATACCCTCCGATGACCGACTCCTCGATCGGCCTGTATCGCCGGCTGCTTGCGTTCCTGATGCCCTACAAGGGGCGTCTGATCATTTCCATCATCTGCATGATCGTGCTGGCCGCCTGCACCGCGCTGATGGCCTGGCTGCTCAAGCCGGTGCTCGACGAGGCGCTCTCCGGCCGGGATACGCAGCTGATCTATCTGATCCCGCTGCTGGTCATCGTGCTCTATGTCGTCAAGGGCGCGGCCTACTATGGTCAGGCCTATCTGATGGGCTACATCGGTCAGCGGGTGATCTATGATCTGCGCAACCTGCTGTATCAGCGTCTGACCGAACAGTCGCTGGGCTTTTTCGTGCATCGCAAGACCGGCGAGCTGCTGGCGCGGCTGAGCTACGATGTGACGCTGGTTCAGGGCGCGGTGAGCACGGCCGTGACGGCGCTGATGCGTGATGCGATCTCGATCGTCTTTCTGGTCGCCGTCGTGTTCATCCAGGACTGGCTGCTGGCGCTGATTGCGCTGGTCGTATTCCCGCTCGTGGTCTATCCGATCACCCGCTTCGGGCGCAAGATGCGCCATGCCACGCTCGATGGTCAGGCCGCAATGGGCGATCTGACCAGCCTGCTGGAGGAAACCGTCGGCGGCATCCGCGTGGTCAAGGCCTTTGGCATGGAGGAGTACGAACGCAGCCGTTTTCGCCGCTATACCGGTGAATTCCTGCACCATCAGTTGCGCGTGATGCGGGTGCATGCGCTGTCGTTTCCGATCATGGAGCTGCTGGCCGGCTTCGGCATCGCCGGCGTGCTGCTCTATGGCGGCATGCGCGTGGCTGCGGGGGAAACCACGGCCGGTACGCTGGTATCCTTTCTGGCCGCGGCCATCATGCTCTACGAGCCGGTCAAGCGGCTGTCCCGGGCCAACAACGAGATCCAGCAGGGGCTGGCGGCGGCCGAGCGTGTGTTCGAGGTGCTCGATGAACCCGTGGCCGTCGTGGACGCCGAGGATGCCCGGGAGCTGAAGGGCTTTTCCGAGGCCATCCGTTTCGAGCATGTCGGCCTGACCTATCCCGGGGCGGACCGGCCGGTGCTTGAGGATGTCAGCTTCGAGGTTCGTGCCGGCGAGGTCGTGGCGCTGGTCGGCCGCAGCGGGGCGGGCAAGACCTCGCTGGTCAATCTCGTGCCGCGTTTCATGGATGTCACCGAGGGCGCCGTGTGCATCGACGGCATCGATGTGCGCCGGCTGACGCAGCGTTCGCTGCGCGCGCAGATCGCGCTGGTGACCCAGGAAGTCATCCTGTTCAACGACACCGTGCTGAACAATATCGCCTACGGCCTGGGCGAGGTGGATCGGGACAAGGTGATCGAGATTGCCAAGGCCGCCAATGCCCATGAGTTCATCGAGAAGCTTCCCGATGGCTACGACACGCTGATCGGCGAGCGTGGCGTTGTGCTTTCCGGTGGCCAGCGCCAGCGTCTTTCGCTGGCCCGCGCGCTGCTCAAGGATGCGCCGATTCTGATTCTGGATGAGGCGACGAGTGCGCTGGATACCGAATCCGAACGTCTCGTGCAGCAGGCGATCGACCGGCTGATGCAGGGGAGAACGGTGATCGTGATTGCCCATCGCCTGAGCACGATCCGTCATGCCGACCGCATCATCGTGCTCGATCGCGGGCATGTCGTTCAGAGCGGCAGCCATGCACAGCTGCTGGCCGAGGGCGGGCTGTATGCGGAGCTGTATCGCATGCAGTTCGAAAGCCATGACGCATGAAGCAGCGGCTGCTTCACTGGCTTGTTCCGCGGCTGATCTATCTGGTCCACAAGCTTCTGGCCGCAAGCATCCGCTGGGAATTCGTCGGCGAGCGCTACCAGCCCGGCCAGGCGCCGTATCTTCTCAGCTTCTGGCATGCGCGCATCCTGATGATGCCCTATGCCTACCGCGGCTGGGACGGCCGCATGCTGATCTCCGAGCATCGCGACGGGGCCTATATCGCCGATGCGGTGGAGCTGATGGGGATTCGCTCCACGCGCGGTTCGTCCACGCGCGGCGGAGCCCGGGCGTTTCTCGAGATGGTGCGCTGGGCCCGGGCCGGACATTCGCTGGGCATCACGCCGGACGGCCCGAAGGGGCCTCGTGAGGTCGTCCAGCCGGGGACCGTTCAGCTGGCGAAGAAGACCGGTCTGCCGATGCGGGCCGTCTGCTATGCGACGAAGCGCCACTGGCGCGCGAAATCCTGGGATCGCTTCTATATCCCGAAGCCGTTTACCCGCGGGGTGTTTGTCATCGGCGAGCCGGTCTATGCCGATGACGAGGATGACGCGGTGAATCTGAAGCGTTTCCAGCAGGCGATGGACGAGGTGCAGCGCCGGGCCGACGCCTATTTCAGATCAGACCAGCCTTCTTGAGCCACGCGCCTTCGAGCAGACCGGCATCGACGACGATCATCGCCTCGTAGGCCCAGTAGTCGAGCACGGCCTCGACAATCGCCAGCCCGGCCACGATCAGGTCCGCGCGGCCGGGCTCGATGGTGCGGATGGCCTGCCGCTGTTCATGGTTCAGGCTCAGCAGCCGCTCGCGCAGCGCCGTGAAGGCGGCGCGGTCCATGACATGGTTGTTGATGATGTCGGCATCGTAGGGGAAGAGGTCCAGCTCGGTGGCGGCCAGTGTCGTGACGGTGCCGGCCGTGCCGACCAGTCGGGAAGGCGGATCCTCGCCATTCCAGAAATCGCGGACCGCTTCCAGGTGTTCGAACGCGGTCCGTTTCATCGCCTGATAGTCCTCCGGGCTCGGCGGATCGGAGTGCAGGTGCGCCTCGACGAGGCGCACGACCCCGAGCTTGCGGCTGATGGCATCGATGGCGCGCATGTTGGCCGCGCGGATGAATTCGGTGCTGCCGCCGCCGATGTCGAACAGCAGCATGTCCCTGCGGGTATCCTCATCGAGCACGGCACAGGCCCCGGCCAGCGACCAGGCCGCTTCCTGCTCGCCGTCGATGATGCGGATGTCGATGCCGGTTTCAGCCAGAACCCGGTCGCGGAACTCCGGCCCATTCGCGGCCTCGCGCATCGCGGCCGTGGCCACGGCGAGGGTGTCGTCGGCCGTCACGCCATGCCTGGCCAGGATGCCGGCGAATTCGCGCAGCGCGCTCAGCCCCCGCTGCATTCCCGCATCACTCAGCTGCCCGTGATGGTGCAGGCCTTCACCGAGGCGCACGATGCGGTGGGTATAGGCAAGCGTATGCCAGGGGTAGCGGCCGTCATCCGGCTCTGCGATGAGCAGGCGGAATGTGTTGGAGCCGATATCGATGCTGGCAAACGCCATGCTAGGTATCCGTCTGCTGGTGATTGCGAGCCACCTCGACGTAATGGCGAGCCGAGGCGGCAAGGAATGCGATTTCATCGTCGGTCAGCTCGCGGCGCTCGCGCGCCGGGACGCCGGCATAAAGAAAGCCGCCGCGCAGCACCCTGCCTTCCGGAACCAGCGAGCCGGCCGCAAGCAGACAGCCGCTTTCCAGCACGGCCCGGTCCATGACGATCGAGCCCATGCCGACCAGACAGCGGTCCTGCACTTCGCAGCCATGCAGGATCACGCGATGACCGACGGTCACGTCATCGCCGACGATGCAGGGCGAGACGCCATGGCTGGTGTGCAGCACGCAATGATCCTGAATGTTCGATCGCCGTCCGATGACGATGTCATGCACGTCACCGCGCAGCACGCTCTGATACCAGACGCTGGAGTCCCGGCCGATCTTCACGCGCCCGATGACCTCGGCGGAAGCGGCGAGAAAGACGCCGTCCTCCAGCTGCGGCTGCCAGTGCAGATAGGGGCGGATCATCCCCCGATCAGGCCGGCTGCTGCCTGGCGGCCTCGGTTTCGGCAACGGACTGCCTGGCCTTGCCTGCCTGCTTGACGCGCTCCTTATCCTCGATGCGCATGCAACGGCCGTTGATCGCGGCACCTTCGGCGAGGCTGAGCACGGTGTATTCCAGATCGCCGTTCAGCCGGCCCTTGGGACCGATCTGGATGGACTTGCTGGCGCGGACGTTGCCGCGCACGGTGCCGTACAGCAGCAGGTTGGGCACATCGATTTCGCCCTTGATGGTGGCGGTGTCGCTGATGATCAGCGTGCCGTCCTGCGAGGAGCGGATCGTGCCCTCGAACTGGCCATCGATGCGCACGCTTCCCTCGAAGCTGAGCTCGCCGGTGAAGCTCGCCTGCGCTCCGATCAGCGTGTCGATGTGCGTATTGCTGCTGGGTATGGATTTCTTTCGCATCATGTCTCTCCCCCGTCTGCGTGCCGTTCAGTCGCGGATCGGCACGTCGTGGAATTCAATCTGTTTGCCGTGCCGGTCGAGCACGCTGATGCGCAGGCTTTTCGCCTGCCAGGGCTCGCTCCAGGGCAGGGTTCCCTGCAGGAAGGTATGACTTTGCGTGCGGTAAGGCAAGGCTTCCTCCCCGTCCGGCAGCCGCAGCGCCAGTTCCTCGCCGGATGGGGAGATGACCGAAAAGCGGATCTTTCCGGAGGCCGTGCGCGGGTAGTTGCCGCCCTTGACGAGCACGAAGCTGTAGGCCAGCGACTGCTCGCCCTGACGCCGGGCGCTGATCTGCAGCAGATGCACCCCCTGCTGCTTGCGGGCGGCGAGGATGGCCTCGTACATGTCCAGCCTGTCGCGCACGCGCTGCTGCTGCTGCTTCAGACTGCCGATCTCCTCTTTCAGGGCGGCCAGCTGCTGCTCGCGCAGCGTCAGCAGCGCCTCCTGCTCGGCGGCGCGATCCCGGAATCGGGTCAGCTCATGTTGCAGATGCGAAAGCATCGCCTGCTGCTGCGGGTCCGTTCCGCCGCCATGCAGCCGGGCACCCGCAAGCAGCAGCAGGATGGCCAGCGCGGTGACGATGCCGATAGCCGAGACCGGTCTGAGCCTGAATGTGCGCGCCGGTCTGCGGCTGTGGGCATCGGTGATGATGATCTGACGCGGTCGCAGGATCAGGCGATGCAGGGCGTGCAGCCAGCCGGATTTCATGAGGTTTACGGCCAGACGGCGTGGACGGAAAGTCCGAGCGATTCCTCAAGGCCAAACATGATATTGGCGTTCTGCAATGCCTGACCGGCCGCCCCCTTGATCAGGTTGTCAATGCAGCTGACGATGACGGCATCCTCATCGCCGGTGGCAACGATGCCGATGTCGCAGCGGTTGCTGCCGGCCACGCCGGCCGTGGCCGGCAGTTCTCCCGGCTCAAGCACGCGCACGAAGGGCTCGTCCCGATAGGCCTCCGCGAGGATGGCGTGCCACTGGTCCGGCTCGCGGCCGCACAGATGCAGCGTGGTCAGCATGCCGCGCGTCATCGGCAGGATATGCGGCACGAAGCGCACGCGCACGGACCTGCCGCCGAAGCCTACGGCCCACTCCTCCATCTCCCAGGCATGTCGATGCCGCGGCAGGCCATAGGCCCGGATGGATTCATTGATTTCACAGTACAGCAGTTCCGTTTTGGCGCTGCGGCCGGCGCCCGACGTGCCCGATTTCGAATCGACGATGAGATCGCCTTCCACCACGCCAGCCTGCAGCAGCGGGATCAGCGGCAACAGCGCCGAGGTCGGATAGCAGCCCGGATTGGCAACCAGCCGGGCGGAAGCTACCCGCTTGCGCGCATGCTCGCTCAGGCCATAGACGGCTTCGGCAAACAGCTCGGGATGCGGATGCTCGAGCCCATAGGCCTCGCGATAGACCTCGGCCTTCTGATGGCGGAAGTCCGCGGACAGATCGACGACGCGCTTGCCGGCATCCAGCGCCGCTTTGACGCTGCGGGCCGCCGCCGCATGCGGCAGGGCGGTGAACACCAGCTGCACCGAGGGCGGCAGTTCATCCTCGATCGAGGCCAGTTTCATCCCGGCGACACTTCCCGAGATGCCCGGAAGCACCTCGCTGACCTGCCGGCCGGCCTGCGAGTGCGCGGCCAGATGCGCGATGCGGAAATGCGGATGGGCGCTGGCAAGGCGGATCAGTTCGGCGCCGGTATAGCCGGTGGCGCCCAGAATGGCGATGTCGATGGTGTCGGCTTCGTGGTTCATGCAGGCATGCTACGCATGCGGGCAAGGGCGGGCCAAGCTTTTTCCTTGTGCTTGAGCCGCAACGGGGCATCCACTAGGCTCGGATATCCGCGCTGCCTTCGTCCATGTGCAGGACCATGCCGGTGCAATGATGGGTCAGGAGAATGCTTCATGTCTCGCATGCGGGGCCACTGCCGATGATTCCACGCCGCTATCAGGTTCTGCTGCGGCCTCTTTTCGAGGCGGTGCGCGATCTGATGCCGATCATCCTCGTCATTGTCTTCTTTCAGGAGCTGGTACTGCATCGGCCGATCCCGGATCTGGAACGCATGCTGGCCGGCCTGGGCATGGTGCTGATCGGCCTGGCGCTGTTCGTGCGGGGTCTGGAGATCGGGCTGTTTCCGATCGGCGAGGCGATGGCTCAGGCCTTCGTGCGCAAGGGCCATGCCGGCTGGCTGCTGGCCTTTGCCTTTCTGCTTGGATTCTCGACGACCGTCGCGGAGCCTGCGCTGATCGCCATTGCCCGCAAGGCCGCCGAGGTGGCGGCCGAGGCGAGGATGATCGAGGCCACGGCCGCCGCGATGGCGGACTACGCGCTGGGATTGCGCCTGACCGTGGCGCTGTCGGTCGGAGCGGCCATCCTGCTGGGCGTGCTGCGCATCATGTTCAACTGGCCGCTGCATTACTGCATCATCCTCGGCTATGTCGTCGTGGTCGGCATGACGCTGGTGGCGCCGGACGAGATCATCGGCATCGCCTACGATTCCGGCGGCGTGACGACCTCGACGATTACCGTGCCGATGGTGACGGCGCTCGGCGTCGGCCTGGCCTCGTCGATCCGCGGCCGCAACCCCATCATTGACGGCTTCGGTCTGATCGCGTTCGCATCCCTGCTGCCGATGATCTTCGTGATGCTTTACGGCATCTGGCTGCACGCATAGGCGATGTCCGGATTCGTCACGCTTTTCGCCGACACCCTGCTGTCCACGCTGCGCGATGTCGCGCCCATCGCGCTGGTGCTCGGTTTCTTCCAGTTCGTCGTGCTGCGCGGGCCGATCGTGGCGCCGCTGCGCATCCTTCGCGGGTTTGTCTATGTCGTGATCGGCATGGTGTTCTTCCTGCTGGGACTGGAGGAGGCCATCTTTCCGCTGGGCGAGATGATGGCCGGCCAGCTGACGGCGCCGGATTTCGTGTTCGGTGACGACTGGCGCGCCGGGCTGGCGGTGCACTGGGCCGACTACGGCTGGGTCTATGCCTTCGCCTTTGCGATCGGCCTTTCGACGACGCTGGCCGAGCCGGCCCTGATCGCGGTGGGCATGAAGGCCGAGAAGATTTCCGCCGGCGCCATCTCGGCCTGGGGATTGAGGGTGGCCGTGTCCATCGGCGTGGCCGTCGGCGTGGCCATCGGCTGCTTTCGCATTGTCACCGGCACCGATCTGTGGCTATATATCCTGGTGGCTTACGTGATCGTGATCGTCCAGACGGTGTTTGCGCCGCGCATGATCATCCCGCTGGCCTACGATTCCGGCGGCGTGACGACCTCGACGGTCACCGTGCCGCTGCTGGCGGCGCTCGGTCTGGGGCTGGCTTCGTCGATACCGGGACGCAGTCCGCTGATCGACGGCTTCGGCCTGATCGCGTTTGCCAGCGTCTTTCCGATCATGAGCGTCATGGCCTATGCCTGGTTCTCGGAGCGACTGGCCCTCAAGCGTCAGCGGGCGCGGGAGGAAGAGGAGGAAGATGATGCACTTTAAACTTTTGATTGCGTTGGTGGATGACACCAAGACGGCGAAGATCATGGATGCGGCCCGCAATGCCGGCGCCACCGGCGCCACGATCGTCGGCGATGCGCGCGGCGAGGGCCTGAAGCCGAAGAAGACCTTCTTCGGTCTGACGATGGAGGCCTCAAGGGATATGCTGCTGTTCATCGTCGAGGAGCATCTGAGTCGAAGGATCCTGGAATGCATCGCCGAGGAAGCGGGTTTCGAGGAAAAGCCCGGCTCCGGCGTGGCCTTCCAGATCGATATCGAGGACGCGATAGGCCTGAGCAGCCAGATCACCTGTCTGCTGGATGAGGTCGAGGAGGAGATATGAACGCGCAGCCCTATATCACCGTCAAGGATGTGATGAAGGAGAAGTTCGATCTCGTCGAGGGCGTGGCCACCGTGCGTCAGGCGCTGGAGGTCATGCGCCATGTCGAGACCAAATGCCTGATCGTCGACAAGCGCGATGAGAATGATGAATACGGCATTGTCGTCATCGCCGACATCGCCCGGCAGGTGCTGGCACGCAACCGTTCGCCGGACCGGGTGTCGATCTACGAGGTCATGACCAAGCCGGCCGTGACCGTGCATCCGGACATGGGCATCCGCCATGCCAGCGCGCTGTTCGGTCGCCTGGGGCTGTCGCGGGCGCCGGTCGTCAACCGCGATGGTCAGGTCATCGGCATTGTCAGCTATACCGACATGGTCATGAAGGGGCTGTTGAAGCTGGTCTGACGCATCCCGGCGTGATGTGACAGAAGGCGAATCTTCGTCTATAGAAGGTCCTATGGGGTCCGGCATGGTGTGGCCGGACAGGGGGTCTTCATGCCGGTGGACTTTGAATTCGACGAGGGGCGGCGGATGGTGCGGCTCCGGCTTCATGGCCGGGTGACGGCCGCGGAGTTTGCCGACTACCAGCGGGACTGCTATGCCGATGCGCGTTTTGATCCCGGGGGAAGGGAACTGATCGATGCGC
>CAZDLB010000004.1:0-2296 GCA_964505995.1 uncultured Zetaproteobacteria bacterium | reverse complement strand
GACTGCTATGCCGATGCGCGTTTTGATCCCGGGGGAAGGGAACTGATCGATGCGCGCGAGATGACCGGCACGGATGCGCATTTCCGGGAGATGCACGAGATCCATGAGCGCGATCGCTGGGGCGCGGGAAGCCGGCGGGCTCTCGTGGTCAGCAATGCCCTGGCCTACGGCATGGGCATGATGTTCAAGACCCTGAGCGGTCCGGATCACGGCGAGTTCAGGGTGTTCCGGAATCTCGATGACGCGCTTGACTGGCTGCACGGAAGCGGCGCAGGCGATGCGGACGCCTCCCGCTAGATCCGGGATACGCATCGGCGCTGGCGCCTTGCGCGCGCAAAGCGACGCAAAAGCTTGGCCTGGGACATGCCCCCGGTGCTAGAGTCGCGGCAGCGACAACGGGCGCGTATGCGCGGTCCGGACAGGGGGCGAGCAGGCGGCGATGGCGGAGAGACAGGCAGGCTACGACAATGCCGATGGGCCGGCGCTGGCCGGGCTGTATCAGGTCGAGGGCTGGGGCAACGGCTTCTTTGCCGTCAACGATCGCGGTCATGTCGAGGCGCGGCCGGACGGCGTGCATGCGATTGATCTGAAGGCCCTGTGCGATGATCTGGCCGGGCAGGGCCTGCATCCGCCGCTGCTGCTGCGTTTTTCCGACATTCTCAGGCAGCGCATGGTCCAGATCAGCGAACGCTTCGAGAACGCCCGCCAGGAAGCCGAATACGAAGGCCGCTATTACGGCGTCTATCCGATCAAGGTCAATCAGCAACGGCAGGTCGTCGAGGAGATCGTCGAGTACGGTTCCGAGTTCAACTGGGGGCTGGAGGCCGGCTCGAAGCCCGAGCTGCATGCCACGCTGGCCATGCTCGAGGATGTCGAGGGCCTGATCGTCTGCAACGGCTACAAGGATCGCGAGTTCGTGGAGCTGGCGATGATCGGCCGCAAGATGGGCAAGCGCGTGTTCATCGTGGTCGAGAAGATGGGCGAGCTGGATCTGATCCTCGATGCGGCCGCGAAGCTGGATGTCGAACCGCTGATCGGCCTGCGCTGCCGGCTTGCGGCGACCAGCGAGGGCAAATGGGATGAATCCGGCGGCGACAGGTCCAAGTTCGGCCTCTCGCCGGTGGAACTGATCGAGGTCGTTGAACGGCTGAAGCAGGCCGGTCGCATCGATTGCCTGAAGCTGCTGCATTTCCATATCGGCTCGCAGGTGCCGCGCATCCGGCGGGTCAAGCAGGCAATGAACGAGGCGGCGCGCTTCTTCGTCGAGCTGCGGCGGCTGGGCGCGCCGATCGAGTACATGGATGTCGGCGGAGGCCTTGGCGTGAACTATGACGGTTCGGTGGCCGGATCGCACAGCTCGGTGGACTATTCGCTGCAGGAATATGCCAACGATGTGGTCTGGACGCTGAAAACGGTCTGTGACGAGGCCGGGCTTGCGCATCCGCACATCATCTCCGAGTCCGGCCGCGCGCTGGTGGCGCACCATGCGGTGCTGATCGTCAATGTGCTCGGCGTGACCCGGCGTGCCGGGGAGCGGGCCCTGCGCGAGCCGGAGGCGGATGCGCCGATGCAGCTGCGTCAGATGTGGACCGCGTGGGAGGAGTTCGATGACATTGCGCCGCGCGAGGTGCTGCATGACGTCGTTTCCCTGCGCGAGGATGTGAACCGGCTGTTCTCGCTGGGCCACTGTTCGCTGAGCGAGCGGGCCCTGGCCGACGAGATCTACTGGCATACGCTGATCCGGCTGTCCGGGGTGCTGGACGAGGAGGCCATCGAGGAGATGGTCCCTGGCATCCGCACGCAGATGGCCGATCGCTATTTCTGCAATTTCTCGCTGTTTCAGTCGCTGCCCGATGCCTGGGCGATCGACCAGGTGTTTCCGGTCATGCCGATCCATCGCCTGAACGAGAAGCCGGACCGCGAAGGGATTCTCGTCGATATCACCTGCGATTCCGACGGCAAGATGCAGCGCTTTCCGCTCGCCGACGGAACGACGAGCACGCTGCCGCTGCATGCGGTGCGCAACGGCGACGATTACCTGATCGGCGTGTTTCTGACCGGCGCCTATCAGGAGATCCTGGGCGATCTGCACAATCTGTTCGGCGATACGCATGCGGTGCATGTGCGCCTGGACGGCGAGGAATACGAACTGGAGCAGATCGTCGAGGGCGAGAGCGTGACCGAGGTGCTCGATTATGTGCAGTTCAGCGAGAAGGTGCTGCTCGATCGCATGCGCCGTCAGCTCACGCTGGCCCGTTCGGAGGGGCGCATCAGTGCGCGTGAGGCGACGCGCTTT
>CAZDLB010000003.1:1734-37077 GCA_964505995.1 uncultured Zetaproteobacteria bacterium | reverse complement strand
GGAACATGACCTTCGCGATCGCCCACGAAGGCGAACGCATTCACCTGAAGGTCAGTCGCATCATCCGGTCCGGGGTCAATTTCACCATCTGCCAGGTCGTCCGGCCCAAGGAACTGGAGACAACCACCGGCGGATTCGATTTCAGCAAGACTTAGTCAGCGGAACACCCGTCGCAGCAATTCCGTGGTTCGGGCTGCGGGATCATGGCGAATCTTCGCCTCCTCATCGGCCAGAATGGTGAACAGGCCCGATAGCGCCATGCGCGTGGCGTAGGCATCGAGATCATCCTTCAGATAGCCGCCGATCAGCGGCAGCGAGGCATAGCGGCTGGAAAAATCCCGCCATGCGCGGACCGCGCCGGATCGCTCCAGCTCCCTGTGCACGACGGGACGAAAGGCTTCGGCAAGCCGCGACTCGGTCCTGTTGCGGAAATAGTCGGTGGCCGCATGGTCGCCGCCCTTCCAGATGCGCTTCACATCGGCAAAGCGCATCTGCCGGATCGCATCAAGGAAGATCGGCTTGGCCAGCGGCGCTGCCTTCTCCGCGGCGCGATTGATTCGCTGCTGCAGGCGATCGGCATAGGACCCCAGGCCCGCCTGGCGCAGCAGGCTGGCCGGTCTCTGCCAGGATTCGGGCAACGGGATGCGGATCCGCGGATTCTTCCAGTAGCCATCCACTCGACCCGTCCGGCGCACCGAGCGCTCCGTCCCCTTCTCCAGCGCCTGTTTCAGGCCCTGGGCAATCTCCGAGCTGCTGAGCCCCGAAACCCCGTAGCCCCGCTCCTCAAGCGCCTGGCCCGCACCCTGCAACAGGTCATCGAGAAAGCCGGCGCTGGCCGTCTGAGGCAGCGTCAGGACAGCCAGGAGCGCAAGGCCCGTCAGCCGCATCCTCAGTAGCTCTTGATGAACTCCGTGGCGTGGCATTTCGGGCAGGGCGGCACACGCCCGGTTCGCTTGAGATGCATCTCATGACCGCAGGCCTTGCACGTCAGCGTCCCGGCACTGGTGATCTCGCCGGAACGGCAGCTGATGGCCTGCTGGGTTTTCTCGGCAATGGAGCTCAGCGCCGAGCCTGCCATGCCCAGCAACGTGGACAGCGAGGCCAGCGCCCCGGCGCCGACCCGCTGCGGATTCAGACGCTCCCTGGCGCCATCGGCCATGCTTGCGGCCATGCTGGCGAAATCACGCTCGAGAAACTCCTTCAGGCGCTTGCCCTGTTCCTCGCTGAAGGCGCCCGCCGCCGTCAGCTGCTGACGCGCCTTCTCCATCGCCGCCTGCGCGAACTCGGCGCTCTTCTCCGTTCCGGCCTCGAACAGCTCCTTGAAGCGCGCGGCCAGCAGATCGTACTGATCGGTCATGGCATCAGACTCGCCATCGTCCATGTGGGCAATGACCGCATCGCCGAACTCGGAGGTTGAAAGCTTCGTCGCGCCTTCCATCAGCCGGTGAAAATCATAGGTCACGGTCTTCGCGGCAATGGCCCCGTTGATGCCCTTGATGATCAGGTCGGCGGCCTCGGTCCATCCCATGTAGCGCAGCATCATCTCGCCGGACAGGACCACCGAGGAAGGATTCACCATGTCCTTGTTGGCATATTTCGGCGCCGTGCCGTGCGTGGCCTCGAAGATCGCATGGCCGGTGTCGTAATTGATGTTCGCGCCCGGGGCGATGCCGATGCCACCGACCTGCGCCGCGAGCGCATCCGACAGGTAATCGCCATTCAGGTTCAGCGTGGCGATGACGTCAAACTCCTTCGCCCGCGTCAGCACCTGCTGCAGCGCGATGTCGGCAATCGCGTCCTTGATGACGATGCCGTTGGGCAGCTCGCACCACGGCCCGCCGTCGATCTCGGTGGCGCCGAACTCGCGCTTGGCCAGCTCATAGCCCCAGTTGCGGAACGCGCCCTCGGTAAACTTCATGATGTTGCCCTTGTGCACCAGCGTCACGGACTTGCGATCGTTGTCGATGGCGTACTGAATGGCGGCGCGCACCAGGCGTTCGGTGCCTTCGCGCGAAACCGGCTTGATGCCGATGCCGCTGGTTTCCGGGAAGCGGATCTTCGTCACCCCCATCTCGTTCTGCAGGAAGTCGATGACCTTCTTCACGTCGTCGGAGCCGGCCGGCCACTCGATGCCGGCATAGATATCCTCCGAGTTCTCGCGGAAGATCACCATGTCCACATCCTCGGGATGCTTGACGGGGCTGGGCACGCCATCGAAATACTTCACCGGACGAAGACAGGTATACAGATCCAGCTTCTGGCGAAGGGCCACATTCAGCGACGTGATGCCACCGCCGATCGGCGTCGTCAGCGGCCCCTTGATGCCGACCAGATATTCGGAAAACGCATCCAGGGTTTCCTGCGGCAGCCAGGCCGCATCGTCGCGACCATACATGTTCCAGGCCTTCTCGCCGGCGAAGACCTCCATCCAGGCAATCCTGCGGGATCCGCCATAGGCCTTTTCAACCGCCGCATCGAGAATGCGCTTGGCAGCCCGCCAGATGTCCGGCCCGGTTCCATCGCCCTCGATGAAGGCGACGATCGGCATATCCGGCACATGCAGCTTGCCGTCGTCTCCCATTGTGATTTTCTCGCCCTCTGCGGGCACGGTAATCCTGTCAAACGCCATGGTTCCAACTCCGTTTACTGTGAACTTTCGGGATGCTGCTTGATACGCGCCGCCCTCTGCGCTTCACGCCGCGCCTTCAGCGCCTGATGTCGGGCCTTCTCGTAACGGGCCTGCCGCATGGCCTCGGAGGCCTCTTCCAGAGCCCGTTCCGCACTCTGCAGGTGTCTTTCCGCGGCCACCGATTCACCGGGCAGCTCCCTGGCCGCCTTGACCGCGGCGCGGGCATCGGCCATCTCCTGAGCCGGCGGCTGATGCATGCACGAACTCAGGGCCAGAAGCAGAAACGCAATCCAGATTCGCATGCCTTGCATGTTCCGTCCCTGAGGCCGAAAAGTCAAATCGCCGTCAGCAGCCTCAGCTCTGCGAATCCGCAATCGTGCGGCGCTTGCGCAGGCCCAGTTCCTTCCACTGCTCTTCCGAAACCTCGCTGGGTGCCTGGCTCATCGGGTCGGCGGCCTTCTGCGTCTTCGGGAACGCGATGACATCGCGGATCGATTCCGCCCCGGCCATCAGCGCCAGGATCCGGTCCAGGCCGAAGGCCAGGCCACCATGGGGTGGCGCGCCGTATTTGAGGGCCTTGAGCAGGAAGCCGAACTTGGCTTCGGCCTCGGCATCGGAGATGCCAAGCGTGCGGAATACCCTGGCCTGCACCTCGGGCTGATGGATACGGATCGAGCCACCGCCGATCTCGGTGCCGTTCCATACCAGGTCATAGGCCTGCGAGCGCATGTTCAGCGGATCGCTCTCCAGCTTGTCCAGATCCTCGGCCGCAGGCGCGGTGAACGGATGGTGCAGCGCCTCCGGCCGCTTCTCGTCGGCGTTCCAGGCGAACATCGGAAAATCCACGACCCAGACGAAACGATGATCGTTCGCATTGACCAGTCCCATGTCATGGCCGATCTTCACGCGCAGATGCCCGAGCGCATCATTGACCACCTTCGCATCGCCGGCGCCGAAGAACAGCAGATCACCGTTCTGCGCATCACAGGCCGCAAGCAGTTCGGCCAGCACCTCCTCCGGCAGGAACTTGACGATCGGCGACTGCAGGCCATCGGGAAGGCTGTCTCTGTCATTGACCTTGATCCAGGCCAGACCCCGGGCGCCGTAGATGGAAACGAATTTCGTGTAATCATCGATCTGCTTGCGACTGAGCCTGCCGCCATCGGGCACCCGCATGACCTTGACCAGACCGCCCTTTTCCGCCGGCTCGCGGAAAACCTTGAATTCCACCCGGCGCATCAGATCGGTGATCTCGACATGCTCCAGACCGAAGCGCACATCCGGCCGGTCCAGGCCGTATTTCGACATCGCCTCGGCATAGGTGATCCGCGGAAACACCTCGGGCAGATGGATGCCAACGCCGGCGTCGAACATCGCACGCAACAGGCCCTCGGCGACCGCCATGACCTGCTCCTGATCGACAAAGGACATCTCCAGGTCCACCTGCGTGAACTCGGGCTGGCGATCGGCGCGCAGATCCTCGTCGCGGAAGCAGCGGGCGATCTGGTAATAGCGATCCAGGCCGGCCACCATCAGCAGCTGCTTGAAGATCTGCGGGCTCTGCGGCAGGGCATAGAACGATCCGGGATAGATGCGCGACGGTACCAGATAGTCACGCGCACCCTCCGGCGTGGACTTGTTCAGAATCGGCGTTTCGATCTCCAGGAAGCCCTGCGAATCCAGATAGTTGCGCGCCGCATGCGTGACCCGGTGACGCAGCTGCATGTGGCGCTGCATGACCGGCCGGCGCAGATCCAGATAGCGGTATTCCAGCCGATGCTGTTCGCCGGTTTCGCAGTCGTCCTCGACCAGAAACGGCGGAGTTTCCGAACGATTCAACACCTGAATCGATGACGCCTTGATCTCGACCTCGCCGGTGGGAAGGTTTTCATTGACGGTTTCCTCGCTGCGCGCGATCACCTCGCCAATAACCTCGATGACGTCCTGCTGCCGCAGCGAATGGGCGAGCCGGTGCACCTCGGGCGTATCCGGATGCACAACCACCTGCACGAGGCCGCTGACATCACGCACATCGAGAAAGACCACACCGCCATGGTCGCGATTCGTCTGCACCCAGCCATCCAGGCGCACCTGCTGGCCGATATGCAGGCCTCTGAAATCCCCGCAATGCGTACGTGGCAACATCTCTCATCCTCCAGTCAATCCGGTGAAACCCGCGATCCGATCAGGCATCGTGAAAAGGCCCTGCACACTAGCGCCGGGGAGCAGTCAGGGCAAAGCATTCGTCGGGTTTTTTCGCGATGCGGCCGTCAGCCGATCCCCAGTGCCCGGCGCATGGCCGCCATGTGGTCCAGGGCCTCCTGCCTGGCCTCCTCGCTGTCGGTATCCCGATCCACCCAGCGCAGTACCGACTGGTCAGCCTCATGCAGGAACGGCGAAGGTGCGGTCTTCTCCTTCTGGCCGAAACGGGTGCGCACGCGCGCATAGCTGAGCGTGAGCTGATAACGGGCCCGCGTCATCGCCACATACATCAGCCGGCGCTCCTCTTCCATGCGATTCTCGGCCAGCGCGTTCTGATGCGGAAACACGCCATCCTCCATGCCGATGACATAGACATGATCAAACTCCAGCCCCTTGGCCGCATGCACCGTCATCAGTCGCACGCAGGCCCCGGGATCGTCCTCGTCGCGATCGGCCAGCAGGAAAAGATGCTGCAGGAACTCGGCGAGTTTGCCGCCCTGTTCGGCATGCAGCATCCACCAGCGCCGGAGTTCCTGAACATTGCCCATGCGCCGTTCAGCCTCCTCCTCATCCCGGGCCGCAGCCCGGATCGCGGCCTCAAGCCCCGTCAGATCCAGTACCGCATCAAAGGCCTCATCGGGCTCACCATGCTGGAACTGGAACTCCAGCGCCGTGATCAGTTCACCGAACTGCCGCAGGCTCTCGCTCCGGCGATGTTCAAGTTCCCCATGCCTGCAGGCTTCCAGCAGCGAGATGCGGTGCAGCATCGCGAAATCCCCGAGCTCGCCCAGAGCCCTGTCGCCAATGCCGCGTCTCGGGCGTGCAATGGCGCGCATGAAGGCCATGTCATCATCGGGATTCGCGATCAGCCTCAGATAGGCGAGCAGGTCCTGGATCTCGGCGCGATCGAAGAAGGACAGTCCTCCGCTGACATGATACGGAATCCCGGCCTCGCGCAGCGCCAGTTCCACGGCCCGCGCCTGGAACGAGGCGCGATAGAGGACACAGAACGCATCCCAGCGGCAATCGCTGGTCGCATGCCGGGCGCGGATGTCACCGGCCACACGGCGGGCCTCCTCCTCCGGATTCGGCGATTCCCAGACCCGGACCGGCTTGCCCGGCCCCAGATTGGAACGCAGCGTCTTGCCCATGCGCTCGCGATTCTTCGCAATCAGCGAATTCGAGGCCTGCAGGATGGCGCCGGTGGAGCGGTAGTTTTCCTCCAGCCGGATGACGGTCAGGCCCGGGTAATCGCGCTCGAGCTGAAACAGATTCTTCACCTCGGCGCCGCGCCAGCCATAGATCGACTGATCATCGTCGCCCACGACCGTCAGATTGCCGTCTTCGGGCACCAGCAGGCGAATCAGTTCATACTGAACGCGCGAGGAATCCTGGTATTCGTCCACGAGAAAATGACGCGTGCGTTCACGCCACAGCGCCCGCACATCCTCATGCTCGCGCAGCAGCCGGATCGGCAGCAGCATCAGATCGTCGAAATCCACCGCATTCATGCGCGCAAGCAGCGCATCATAGCGCTCGCGGATCCGGGACAGCGAGCCGTCGCCACCCTCCAGCAGTCCATTCTTCAGCAGCGACACCCGCTGCAGCGTCCGATCCACCTGGTCGGCATCCGCCGGAAGCTTCATGTCGGCCAGCACCGAACGCATGGCCGATTTCTGTTCCGCTCCGGCAAACACCGACACCTGGTTCCTGCGCCCGAGCAGCTCGGCGTGCTCGCGCACCATCATCAGACCCAAGGCATGAAAGGTGCAGATCCGCAGCGCCGTGGCCCGATCGCCCAGGCGCAAGGCAAGCCTTTCGCGCATCTCGCGCGCCGCCTTGTTGGTGAAGGTCACCGCCGTGATCGATTCCTCCGGCACATCGCGCTCCACGAGGGCCGCAATGCGCTCGGTGATCACCCGCGTCTTGCCCGATCCGGCTCCGGCCAGCACCAGCAACGGGCCGCCACGATGGAAGACCGCGCGATATTGCTGTTCATTGAGCTGGAAATGCTGGGCGTCTGGACTGCTGCCGGAGCTGCTCATGCGCCCGCAGACTAGGCCCGGGCTTTCGCAGCGCAAGCCCGGGCATTACCATCGCCCCACCCCGTCTGTTGACGCCAAACAGGAGACGCATGCCCGGCTTTCCAGACCATATCTTCCGCGAATACGACGTGCGCGGCATTGTCGGCCTCGATATCGATGCCGCGCTGGCCTACCGGCTCGGCCGCGCCTTTGCCGCCATGCTGCCCGCAGAGGATGCCCGGCCGGTCAGCGTCGGGCGCGACGTGCGCCTTTCCGGGCCCGAACTGCAGCAGGCCACGATGCAGGGGCTCGCCGATGCGGGCCGGGACATCATCGATATCGGCATCACGCCGACCCCGCTGGCCTATTTTTCCGTCTTCGCGCTGGACACGGCCGGCAGCCTGCAGGTCACCGCCAGCCACAACCCCGGCGAATACAACGGCTTCAAGATGATGATCGGCCGCGAAAGCCTGCATGGCAGCGATATTCAGAAGCTGAAACGGCAAATGCAGACGGAATCTGCGCCCTCATCCCGAAAGGGAAAGATCCGATCCCATCGCATCGACGCCGAATATATCGAGTTCGTCGTCCGCGACTGCCCGCTTTCGCGCCCGCTGAAGGTCGTCATCGACGCCGGCAACGGACCCTCGGGCCTGATCGCCGGACCACTCTATCGCCGGCTCGGATGCGAGGTCATCGAGCTTTACTGCGAGCCGGACGGCTCCTTCCCCAACCATCATCCCGACCCGACCATTGCGGCCAACCTGCGGGATCTGGCCGATCGCGTCCGTGACGAACGGGCCGATCTCGGCATCGCCTTCGACGGCGATGGCGATCGCATCGGTGTCGTGGATGAGCGTGGAGACATCATCGCCGGGGACATGCTGTTGCTGATCCTGGCGCGGCAGCTTCTTAGGGAGCATCCCGGCGCCACGATCATCTCCGAGGTCAAGGCCTCCGAACGCCTTTATCGGGAAATCGGGAAGGCCGGCGGTCAGGCGCTGATGTGGCGCACCGGCCATTCCCCGATCAAGGCAAGGATGCGCGAGACCGGCGCGCTTCTGGCCGGCGAGATGTCCGGTCACATGTTCTTCGCCGACCGGTTCTACGGCTTCGATGATGCGACCTACGCCGGAGCCCGGCTGATGCAGATCCTGGCCGATGCCAATGCCCCGCTATCCTCGCTGCTTGCCGATGTCGAACCCGCCTTTGCCACCCCCGAGATCCGCATCCCCTGTGCCGATGGGAAAAAGTTCGGGCTGATTGAGCGGGCAAGGGAATATTTTGCGAGTCTGGGCCTGGAAATCATCGCCATCGACGGCGTGCGTATCCGCTTTGCGGACGGCTGGGGGCTGATCCGCGCCTCGAACACCCAGCCGGCCCTCGTGCTCCGTTTCGAAGCCGACACGCCGGAACGTCTGCAAGAGATTCGCCAGCTGATCGAGGGATGGCTGGCCCGCCAGCCGGAGATGCACTAGGGCCTGTTCACATATATGGTCCGCCCCGCGTTGCAAGGGCTGAAGTGATGGTCTGAAAGATCGGTTGCACACATATATCCGGCCTTTGCATGAGGCATTTTGGTTTGCTTGCCTCTGGCCCCGATGGAAATCCGCGCATTCCCGTCCTCATCACTACTGCGGCCTTGATGGCCTGTGTGAACAGGCCCTAGCTGATCAGCGCCCGTTGGGCCCGCAGCGTCCGCATCCCCTCGCCCAGAAGCTGCCGGTCCTCGGAGATGCGGGAGATGCTCTCGGCCAGCAGGGACATGAGCCTGCGATGACGTGCGGAAAGCTCGATCAGTGAAAGCATCGCCCGCTGCCTTGCCTCGGGCTCAAGCCCCGCCGAAGCCCGGATCAGCGCATGCGCCAGATCCTGATAGGCGGCCGCCTGCTGCCGCAGCGCATCCCAGTCTCCCTTGCGGATCAGTTCGGAGCACGCATCCAGACAGTGCCGGGCCTTTCGATATCCGCTTTCAAAAGCCTGCTCATGCCGAGGCATAGGAACGTTCCCCCGTCTGCCGTGCCGGAACAGCCCCGGCTCCGGACGCGTCACTTCGTCCCTGGCTGGCTTCCAGCTCCTGCCATCCCTCCCGCAGGGTCTGAACGAGCTGCATGACCTCTTCGATGGCCTCGGTCGAGCCGGAACAGAGATTGTCGGTCAGCCGGTTCATCATGTAGATGTACAGCCCCCCGAGATCGCGGGCGATCTTGCCGCCGGCCTCATAATCGAGGCTGGAGGAAAGCTCGATCAGCGCCTCCATGGCCCGCGACGTACAATCCGCCTCCCTGGCAAGATCCCTGGACTGGATCGCGTGCAATGCGCCGGCCAGCGATTTGTACAGCGCCTCGTAAGTCAGCAGCACCAGACCCAGCGGCCCTGCCCCTTCAACCTGATGTCCCTGATATGCCTGATATCTCGTCATGCCTGCCTCCTTGCCGGATGGGTTTCGGGCTTTCCTCGCCTCCCAACTACCTATCGGCAGTTCCGCGACGGACTGAAGGATTAATTGTTCGTTTTGTTCATCGCATTGATCTGGTTCGTCAGGAATGAACCGGTGGACTGGAACAGATTCATCGCGCTCTCCATCGCGGCGAAGGCGCGCGTCAGCTGCTCCTCCCTCAGGCTCAGCTGCAGCTCCAGATCATCAATGCGCCCGGCCAGCGTGTCGTAGATGCCCTGGGATGCCTGGATCTGGCCATTGATCAGTCCGACAACCGGATTGGCATACAGATCCAGCGTGGACTCGTAGCGCGCTCCCACACCAAGGCCAAGGGTCAGATCGCCGACCGCGCCGGTGGCACTGCCGGTATACATCAGCACCAGGCCATCCACTTCGCCGGCCGAACCCGTCAGAATCTGTCCGCTGCCGGAAGCCGCCAGACCGTTGATCGTGCCGGCCACATCGGTGCCGGAAACGCTCTGATCCGCGATTCCGAGTCCATCCACGCTCTGGGCTATGGAAAAGCCGTAGGCCGAGCCATAATGGGTCGTCGAAATGCTCACGCCGTTGCCACTGGCCGAGGCCGAGATTCCCAGTGCCCCCCGCCCCTCGGTGACGATGCTGTCCGTGCCGAAGTTCAGCGTGCCGCCACCCTCGTTGTTGGCCGTCAGATTCAGGCTCAGCTGGCTGGCGCCGGCCAGATTGTCGGTCAGCACGATATGCCCCTGCGCGTCGATCGAGGCCGTGGCCTGTGAACCGAAGGCCGCATTGATGCTGGAGAGCAGATCCCCGAGCGTATCCACGGCCGGATCCAGCACGGTATATGTGGCCGACACGGCCGCGCCGCTGCGATTGCTGCCGGAGATGCTGATGCTGTCTCCGGCGGCCACGCCCAGCCCCAGATCGGCAAAGGTACTGGCGCCCGTGGCCGGACTGCCTCCCGCGCTCAGTGCCGCACTGAGCTGATGCACCTCGCTGTAGGTTCTGGAAAACTCGGCATTCAGCGCATTGATGACGGCCTGCTGGTCGGAACCCGCAGCCAGGCTGATGACAGCCTGAGCGCCGGAATTCATGGTAATCGTTACCGTTTCGGCGCTGGCCAGCGGGCTTGTGACCAGATCCGCCGTGCCGGTCACCGAGGCCTGCGTGGCCGCCTGGCTGATATTGACGCCGTAGACGCCGGAGGGTGTGGCGCTGCCGCTGGTGATATAGCTCAGCTGATCGTTCGCGCTCGAACCTTGCGCGACGAATACATCGCGGATTGCATTCACATCCGTGTTGAGAAACTGATCGAACAGCGTCGTATTGATGCTCAGATGCCCCTTGGCATCGGGCTCGACACCGATCTTGACCAGCGAATCGCGATCGCCAGCCAGGCCGGGCACCGACTGCAGCAGGCTGTCGGACAGCGTGCGCTGGATGTTGGTCAGCAGCGGATCGCCGGCCAGCACGCCACCGACGCCCGTTTCGGCATCAAAGGCAAACTGCGAATTGATGAAATCCTGCACGGCATTGTACTGATCGACGAAGTTCTGCACCGAGGCGCGCACGCCTTCCTTGTCCACACCGATATCGATGGTGACGCTGACGGTCGGATCGGCCTGCTTCAGATCCAGCGTCAGACCATTGATCGCATCGGAGATCGAATTGCTGGAGCGGATGACGGTAATACCGTCGAGCTGGACGCGCGCATCCTGGGCGGCCTGCAGCGTCTGACGGGCATTGGCCTGCCCTGCGGCTCCAAGATTCAGTCCGGCCAGTGCGCCGCCGGCATCGAGATCGGCCCCGCTCAGCGTAAAGCCGGTGGAGCCCGTCGTATCGCTGGTCAGCACCAGCCGGTAATCGCTGCTGGCGGACTTGATGACGCTGGCCGTCACGCCTGTGGCGTTGCTGCCGGCATTCGCCTGATTGATGTTCGATGCGATATCGAGGATGGAATCGGATGCCGACACGCTAATCGTCACGCCATTGATCGAAAAGCTGCCGCTCAGGCCAAGCGCCTGCGTATCACTGCTGGCCGCCGCACCCGTTGACGTTTGTACCGCGCTCGATGAGGCCTCGCGCTGGGCTGTGGCCAGCTGCTCCACGACCAGCGTGTGGGAGCCGGCATTGAGGGCGCTGCCGCCGCTGATGTCCACCAGCGAGGAAGCGGGAACGCTGGCATTGTCTGAATTCAGCTGGGCCGTATAGCCGAAGAACAGCGAGGCATCCGAGAGGTTCGCGGCGGTATTCTTCAGATCCAGCAGCGCCAGATTCAGGCTGGCGTAGGCATCCTGCTTCTGTGTCTCGGCATCCTGCTTCTGTTTGAGGGTGTCTATCTGCAACCTTTGGGCGGCCAACAGTTCGTTGACCGCCCCTTTGGTGTCAAAGCCTGCGACGAGACCCGAGATCGACGACAGTCCGGCCATCTATGCCTTCCGATCGACGAGCAGGCCCATCAGCTCTTTCATTGCGGCCTGGTGTTCAATGAACTCCTTGGGGGGGACCTCCTTGACCACCTCGCCTGTGTGTTTATCAAGCACCTGGACATAGAGCTGGCCCAAACGCTTCTCGTACCCAAATCCGATCTTCTGATTCATCCCGGCAAACTCGATGTTGGCCTGCTGAACAGCCTTCTGAACATCCTGCTCAGTGACCTGTTTCTGGGATGGATCAAGCGACGGACTGATTTTCCCAGTTTCAGCTCCAGCTTTCACCGAGATGCCAGACGGAGAATGACGAACCTCAATGGATGACGGAGACAGCGAAACGCCGGTGCTCGATGTAACGATGGCTACCATGGCTTACCTCCTTGCTCCATTTCGGCTCTCCCTCCCTTTCCTATGTTCCGGAAAGGGAGGGAATGCCGTCATCCTTACCTGAACAGACTCAGGACGTTCTGCGATGCCTGATTGGCCTGTGCCAGCATGGCGGTTCCGGCCTGCACCAGGATCTGACTCTTGGTGAAGTTGGCCATCTCGGAGGCCATGTCGGCATCCTTGATCGTGGACACTGCCGCAGCGTTCTGCTCGATCTGCGTGGCCAGGTTGGCGTTCACATAGCCCAGACGATTCTGGATCGCGCCGAAATCAGCACGCTTGGCCGCGATGGTATCCAGCGCGGTCTTGGCCAGACCGATGTAGGTCTTGGCATTGGCCGAAGCCGAAACGGCAGTGGTACCCGTACCCGTTGCCGTAAAGCCGGCCACGCCGGTGCCGGACAGGCCGAGACCGGAGGACGTGAAGGCCTGGGTCATCGCGACCGACACCGTGCTCTGGCTGGCCACGTTCGAATCGCCGACGATGAAGCTCTTGTTCAGAGTGCCATCCAGCAGGGCAGTACCGTTGTAGTTCGTGCCCTTGGCGATCTGGTCGATCTGCGCCGTCAGCGCCGTACGCTCGGCCTCGAGCTTGGAAACCTCGGCCGAGTTCTGGCCGCTGGCCGCCTGAGTGGCCAGGGTCTGGATGCGAACCACCATGTTCTGGATCTCGTTGATGGCCGCATCCGCCATCTTCACCATGGCCGTCGCCTGGCTGGCGTTGAGCGAAGCCGCCTTCAGGCGGGCGCCCTGGCCCTCCAGCTTGGTGGCAATGGCGTAGCCCGCGGCATCATCCGCCGCATTGTTGATGCGATAACCCGAAGACAGCTTCTCCAGAGACTTGTTCATCTCCAGCGAATTCGTGTTCAGGTGCTTCAGAGCCGTGATGGCTGCGTTGTTGGTTTGTACTACAAGTGACATGATTTCTCTCCTTGGGGGTGTTCATGGACGACTTCCTGCCCTGCCATGCCGGTCTTGCCGGTGCGACGCATGCCGCGTCTGGGAGTATCTATCGCAGCTGCCTCACGCCACTTTAGTTTTTTCTTCGCTTTCATCGTCGACATCCACGCCAAGGACACGGCACAGCGGGCCAAGGTGTGCTTCAAACCGTCGCCAGCGCTCCACCGAGGAGCGGTAGATCGGCTGGCGCACCTGCGCCACGCTGGTCGTGCGCACCTGACGCCTGGCCTTGTGGAAGGCCAGGCAGTCCTCATGCCAGTCCAGCCCGCAGAACTCCAGCAGCCTCCTGACCTCCGATTCCGGATCCGCCACGAGCTCCTCATAGCTGATTTCATAGAAGATCTCCGGGCTGAGCGTCTGGCGCCAGTGCTGCATCATCCGCTGATACAGAAGATAATGCTGACCCAGCTCCTGCTGATCGTAGGCAAAACGGAACAGATAGCCGACGAAGCGGTTGGCATAGATGGACAGGCAGTTGTCCATCGGGTTGCGCCGGCAATGGATGATTCGGGCCTTCGGCAAGGCCAGATGCATCGCACCGATCAGCCACAGGTTCGGCAGCGCCTTGTCGGTGATCCGGGGGCTGTCCGGAAAGACCTCGCGCATGACCCGGACATAGGTTTCGCCGATCCAGCGAACCCCGTCTGCATCCATCGCAGCCAGCCTGGACAGATTCATCCGGCCGCTGCCGTCGGAAAGCCTGCTGGTCAGAACATTGCGGAACAGCCCCGACTCGCCCGCACCACTGACCTCGGGATGCGAGGACAGGATCTGCTCCACCAGCGTGCTGCCGGATCGGGGCATGCCGACGACAAAGACCGGCGTTTCATCCTCAAAGCCGAACCCCTCATGTTCGGCAAAGAACTCCTTGGTAAAGAAGGAACAGATCTCCTCGACATCGCGCGCATCGTCCTCGACATTGTAGTCGAAGCTCTTGCGGTGCAGCCGGTTGCCTTCCTCATAAAAGGCGAAGGCCTTGTCATAATCCTTCAGCTTTTCCCAGACCTTGCCCAGCGCGAAGGCCAGCATCGAGCGATTGTCGTCGTCCAGCCCCCCCTCGGCATGCAGCCTTTCCATGGTCCGGACATCGTCATTGTATTCCTTCGGCATGTTCGCATCGATCAGGATACGCCATGCCGGCGCATGTTTTGGATCGAGTCGAAGGCATGCCCGCAGCTGCGCCTCGCCTTCCTGCATCCTTCCCTGCTCCACGAGAGCCAGGCCATAATTGAAACGCGCGTTCGCGTTCTCAGGTTCCAGCGCGACCGCACGATCCATGAGCTCCAGCACGCCCTCGGTCTGCATCATCTCACGCTTCACATTGGCCAGATTGATCATGGCCTCGGCCTGATCGGGATCCAGCTCCAAAGCCTTTCTCGCCGCCATTTCCGCCGTTCTCAGGTCCTTGGCCTCGAAACTCGCACCGGACAGCGCGCACCAACCCCGCGCATCTTCAGGCATCGCCTCGGTGTAGAGTCGGAAATATTCGGCCGCCTGAACGTATTCCCTGGCATCGACGTACATGCTGGCGAGGTTCTGCAGCGTCTGGGCATGCCTGGGATGCAGCGCATGCGCCTTCTGCAGCAGCGCGATGGCCGAGTTGCGATCGCCCAGGCGCGCGATGATCAGCGCCAGGATATTCAGCGCATCGGCGTTCTCCGGATCCATCGCCAGAACCTGTGTCGCACACCGTTCCGCATGCGGATAGTCGCTGCGCCAGAAGGCATCCGCGCCCTCGCCCAGCAGCTGCCGGATCTTGCGTTTCCTGTTGTTCGATAGCCCCGCTCTTGCCATATGCACGCTCCTCGTTCGAATCCGGAGCAGGACAAGCAATAATCACGCCAATCGCGACTGGCTGGGGCCTATGATCAATCGAACGAGTTCGCCTCCGGTCGCCAGAAAAGGATCATGCGTTCATCGGGCTCGAGTTCGGGAAGATGCGCATGCCAGTCGCGGATCAGCCCGGCATCGCCGGCAACATCCAGCAGCCGGAAGCCGGCCTCGCCGCTCTGGCGCGTGCCCACTGCATCGCCGGCGCCGCGCATCTTCAGATCCGCCTCGGCGAGCTCCAGCCCGTCGTGGCAGCGCTCCATCAGCTTCAGGCGCTCGACCCCGGCCGATGACAGCCCGTCGCCAGCCATCAGGATGCAGTACCCCTGTTCATCCGATCGTCCGACCCGGCCGCGCAGCTGATGCAGCTGCGCCAGGCCGTACTGCTCGGCCTGTTCGATGACGATCAGCCTGGCCTCGGGCACGTTGACCCCGACCTCAACCACGGTCGTGGACACCAGAATCCGGCTCTCGCCGTGTGCAAACGCATCCAGGGCCCGATGCTTGTCGGCCGGCTTCATGCGACCATGCAGGCCTGCGACCCCGGCATCGGGAAACTGCCCGCTCAGATGCTCGCAACGCTGGTCCACCGAAACGCCATCCTCATCCTCGTCGATGCGCGGCACGATCCAGTAGATGCGCCCCTGCTGATCGAGAATGCGCCGCATGCCCGCCAGCAGTGCCGGCATGCGCGCGACCGCCAGCACGCGCGTTTCCACCGGCTTGCGCCCCGGCGGCATGCCGCGCATCAGGCTCAGATCCATGTCGCCGTACAGGGCCATGGCCAGTGAGCGCGGGATCGGTGTCGCGGTCATGCCCAGCAGATGCACGTTCTCTCCCTTCTCGGTCAGCGCCCAGCGCTGCCGCACGCCAAAGCGATGCTGTTCATCCACCAGCGCCAGCGCCAGCCGGCAAAAGCTCACATCCTCGGTCAGCAGCGCATGCGTGCCGACGATCAGCTTCTCCTCGCCACTGGCCAGCGAAGCGAGAATCTTCCTTCGTTCCGCCGCCTTCGTGCTGCCGGTCAGCAGCGCCACCGAAAGGCCAACGGGTGCAAAAAGCTGATTCAGGCTCTCGGCATGCTGACGTGCCAGCACCTCGGTCGGCGCGAGCATGGCCGCCTGCCGATCGCTGGAGGCTGCCCGAGCCATGGCCAGCGCGGCAATCCACGTCTTGCCCGAGCCGACATCCCCCTGCAGCAGCCGATGCATGCGACGGCCGGAGGCCAGATCGGAGGAAATCTCGCGCCAGACCTGCTGCTGTGCCGGGGTCAGCGGATGCGGCAGTGATCGCTCAAGCCTGGCGGCAAGATCATCCTGCCGGTCTGCCAGCGCGACGGCCGGGCAGTCGGCGCGCCGACGCTTCTGTCGCATCAGTTCGAGATAGACCGCGATCTCCTCGCTCTTGAGCCGAAGGGTCGCATCATCCATGCCCTGCATGCCATCGCGACCCGGCTGATGAAGCTTGCGCAGCGCCGCAGCAAGGCTCGGCCACGTTTGCTGACCGCGTCCGGCACGTGGCAGCGCATCCAGCGGACTGCAAAGGCCATCGGGTAGCAGCTTCAATGCCTGTTCGATCAGGGCGCCCACACGCCGGCCGGTCAGCCCCGCCAGCGCGGCATATTCGGGATGAAATCCCGGCTGAAAGCGCTCCAGGCTCTGCCATTGCGGATGCGCCATCTGCCACTGACCCCGCCATCGTTCGGGCGTGCCGCGCACGGTGATCCGGCCGCCCTCGGCCAGGCGCGCATCATGCATCATGTAAGCGGAATGAAAGAAGATCAGCGATATCTCTCCGCTCTCATCGGCCAGCCGCAGACGCACCTGCCTTTTCCGGCCATGCCCGTGAGCCTGTCTGCGCAGAATCACGCCCTGCACGCGGCATGGCATGTTCTCGACGAGCCCGGCGATGGGGGTGATGCGGCGATCATCGACATAGCGCTTCGGCAGATGCAGCAGCAGATCGCCCAGCCTCTCGATTCCGCGCGCGGCCAGTTTCTTCTCCAGCGCGGGGCCGATGCCGGGCACCTCCGAAACCGGCAGCATCAGCCTGTCGTAGATCGAAATCGCCATCGCTAAATGGTGACCGATGTCCGAGCCGGGCTCAATGCCTGCACGGCAAAGCCGGCCAGCAGACAACATTTTGCTTGTATCGCGGAGGGCATTGGCCTAAAGTGCGCGCCGATTTCGGAGGTACATCATGGCAAAGCGTTGTGAAATCTGTGGAAAAGGCCCGGCTACCGGCAACAATGTCAGTCATGCGCACAATACGACCCGCCGTCGTTTCCTGCCGAACCTGCACAATGTCCGCGCTGTGTTCGATGGTCAGACCCGCAAGGTCAAGGTGTGCTCCAGCTGCCTGCGCTCCGGCAAGGTGAAAAAGGCCGCGTAGGTCTGATCCGCATTCATTTCCAGGGCGCCGGATGGCGCCCTTTTTCATGATGTCGCAACAGGACCCGCTCCCGCAAGCGATGCTTCGATGATATGTCCGGCTATTGCGGCAGTCTGGCGATCAGATCCATCTCGACCCGGGCACCCAGCGGCAGCGCCGCCACGGCCACGGTGGCCCGCGCCGGCCGATGATCGCCCAGCCATGCGGCATAGATCTCGTTGAGCTTCGGAAAATCCCCCATATCCACCAGAAAGATCGTCACCTTGACGATGTCGTCCGTCGTGCATCCGGCCTCGGCCAGCACGGCGCTGAGGTTGCGCGTGACCTGCCGCGCCTGATCCTCAAGCGCGTCCCCAGCCATCTGCCCCGTGGCCGGGTCCAGGCCGATCTGGCCGGAGGCGTACAACAGTCCGTTGCAGACCATCGCCTGCGAATATGGACCGACGGCCTTCGGCGCCTGATCCGAATGAATGCTCTTCAATGGCTTCATGTCCTCTCCTTTGTCATCAACCTTGCTCTTTCAGCCCGCTCTTTCGACCGGAAAAGAAATCACGCAGCGTTTCGGCCAGGCTCCGGCTCTGGACCTGGGCGCCCAGGCCGACGCGATTGCGCCGCTGAACCCGCACCACGCCCTCGACGCCACGGACGGCACGCAGCACATCGGCCAGATGCTTGCGATCCTCGACCTCGACGAGGAACAGCAGCTCGGTGATCGAGCCGCCCTTCTGCCGAAGCTTCAGATCCTCGATGCTGGAGCCCGCTTCGGCAATGGAGGCGGTGATCCGCGCAAGCATGCCGCGCTGGTTTCGGGCCCGGACCTCGATGCCGGTACGGAACAGCTGCCCGGGCCGCGATCGCCAGTTCACCTCCAGCCAGTTCTCGCCCTTGCCCTCGGCCACGACCGGACATTTGCGGTGATGGATCACCATACCCTTGCCCGAATGAAACAGACCGAGCACCGGATCCCCCGGAATCGGATGGCAGCATTCGGCCGGCTGCATCAGGGTGCGCGACAGCCCGCGAATCTTCAGCGGCCGCGTCTGATCAACATCGGCGGCCTCCAGAAGATCCTCGATCGGGATATCGCCGCGACCCAGTTTCTCCTGCAGCTCCTCGATCGAAGTCAGATTCAGCGCCTTGACGACCCGGTCGCTGATTTCACTGCGGCCCAGCACATCCCTGAGCACCTGACGGCCGATGCGGATACTTGTTTCCTTCTCCTGACGGCGGAACCACTGGCGGATCGCCTGCCGGGCGCGCGGTGTCTTCACATACTGCAGCCACTGGCGGCTCGGCGTCTGGTCCGGGCTGGTCATGATCTCGATCTGGTCGCCGTTGTGCAGCCTTGTCGTGAAATCGGCAATCTCGCCATTGATGCGCACGCCGATGCAATGGTTTCCCACCTCGGTATGCACCGCATAGGCGAAATCCAGCGGCCGGGCTCCGCGGGGAAGGGCAAAGATATCGCCGTCCGGACTGAAGACATAGACCTCCTGCACGAACAGATCCAGACGTACATTCTCGAGAAACTCGCCCGGGGATTCGGTTTCCTGCAGCAGCTCGGTCAGCTGCTTGAGCCATTTGAAATTCTCACGTTCCCTCGCCGAGGCATCGCCGTCCTTGTAGATCCAGTGCGCGGCCACGCCGTCCTCGGCATAGGAATGCATGGCCTCGGTGCGAATCTGCACCTCGATGCGGAAATTCTCCGGCCCGATCACGGCCGTATGCAGCGACTGGTAGCCGTTGGGCTTGGGCAGCGCGATATAATCCTTGAAGCGGCCGGGCACCGGTCGGTACAGGCTGTGGATGATACCCAGCGCCTGATAGCAGGTGGTGATGTCCTTCACGATGACCCGGAAGGCGACAAGATCGTAGATCTCGTCGAAATCGACATGCTTGCGCTGCATCTTGGCATGGATGCTGTAGAGATGCTTCATGCGCCCCTGCACGCGGGCATCCAGCCCCTGGCGCTGCAGGGCCTCCTGGATGATGACCTCCAGCCGCTCCCGGATGCGATTGAGCTCATCCAGCCGGTCGCGAAGCTGGCCCAGAAGTTCCTGATAGGCCTCCTTCTCCAGATTGGCAAAGGCCAGATCCTCCATCTCCTGCTTGATCCAGTGGATGCCGAGGCGGTGCGCCAGCGGCGCATAGATCTGAATGGTTTCCTGGGATATCTCGCGCCGCTTCTCCTCGCGCATGAAGCCCAGCGTGCGCATGTTGTGCAGCCGGTCGGCAAGCTTGACGATCAGCACGCGAATGTCGCGCGCCGTGGCCATCAGCATCTTGCGGAAATTCTCCGCCTGCTTCTGTTCGGAGGAATGGAAATGGATCTTGCCGATCTTGGTGACGCCGTCCACCAGGCGCGCGATATCGCTGCCGAAATGCCGCTCGACGTCCTCGAGGCTGACATGCGTATCCTCGACCGTGTCATGCAGAAGCCCGGTGACGATGGTCGCCTCGTCCATTCTCAGACTGGCCAGGATGTCGGCCACGGCCAGCGGATGCGAGATGTACGGCTCCCCGGAACGGCGCATCTGCCCGGCATGGGCATTGGCGGCAAACACGTAGGCGCGGTTGATCAGATCCAGATCGGCCTTGGGCGCATAGGACGCCACACGTTCGGTGATTTCATGGATGCGGCTCATGCCGGAAACTCAGGCGGAACGGTTCCAGGAAGCGAAGCCGCCGGAACGCTTACGGAAGGTAGAACCCAGCCTCGTCGAGGTATTCATGCACAAGGATGCGGTCAACGAGGCCGGTCACGATGCATCAGGCTGCGTCCTCACCTTCCTCTTCGGCCTGGGCGGCCTGAAGGCGGGCGCGTTCCTGCGCCTCCATCTCGTAGAGCGAATCCCAGCTGATCAGGCCTTCGCCCATCTCGCGCAGGGCCTGCACGGTCGGCTTCTCGTTCTCGGCTTCCAGCAGCGGCGGCATGCCCCTGAGCAGCTGCCGGGCCCGCCGGGATGCGAGATAGACCATCTCGAAACGGTTCGGGTAATAACGAATGCAATCTTCTACGGTGACGCGAGCCATCTAGCCTGCCTCCTGTGATATCGTTGCGGCAAAGCTAGGAAGCGCCGGCTGAAAAAGCAACCGATGCCGGACGGGGATTCACCCGGCCTTTTCATCCGCAGCCGTGGCCGGGCTTCCGGCATTGGCTCGCGTCACCTCGCGGGTGCCGCCCAGACGCCACAGCACCCAGGCTCCCGGCAGGGAGGCGATGGCCAGCACGATCACCCACAGCGCCGCCATCGCGGTGGCCGCATCCGCACTGCCGCCAAAGAACACGGCCAGCCCGACGTAGCCGGCCTCGCGCACGCCAAAGCCGTTCAGGGAAATGGGCAGGATGGCCACCAGTCCGATCAGGCCCACCATCACGGCAAAGGCCGGCCATGGCATGTCCAGCCCCACGGCCGAACCCAGCAGATAATGCGCCTGGATGATCAGCACCTGAAAGGCCAGCGAGACCGGAAAGCTTTGCATCCACATCCTGCGGAAACGCGGCGTATCCAGCGGCAAGGCCTTCAGGCGCGCCAGCGGACCGGGCAGGCGCGCATAGATCCACGGAAGCAGCACCAGACCCAGAACCGTTGCGCCGGCCCCGGCCAGCCAGGAGCCCCATACATAGGCCGGCCAGTCGAAAAAGGCCATGCACAGTGTAATCAGGACAAACAGCGCGCCCAGGCCGTTCGCCCGGTCCAGAACAACGCTGGCCCCGGCCGCCAGCCCCATGCCGCTGCGTCCTTCCCCGCGCCCAAGGAGAATGCCGCGGATGACATCCCCGCCGATCGTGGAAGGCAGAAAGAGGCTGGCGAACATGCCGAGAAAATACAGCCGAACCTTGCGTTCACGCGAAACCTCGAAGCCAAGACCGCTGGCCACCCAGGCCCAGCGAAGGCCGCAGAGCACATATCCCAGGGCCACACAGAACACGGCCGAGGCGACCAGGCCGGGATCGACCGACTGCAGGCGATGCCAGACCTGCCCGAGATCGACAAAGCGGATCATCGCGATGATCAGCCCTGCCGTCACCAGCAGCTTCAACAGCCAAAGCCAGCCCGTTCGTCGCATCGCAGCACGCTATCACAGGCCCGCACGCGCCTGAACCTCGGATAGGCAATCGCCGTCGATTTGATTAGCGTCGCGGCCATGATCCAGATCGCCCGTCTGACCCCGCACTGGCCGATCGCGCTGGTGCTTTTCGCCTGGGGCATCTTCACGCTCGGCACCCTGGGGCTGGCACCGCTGTTCGACTACGATGAAACGGTCTATGCCCAGACCGCGCTGGACATGATGCGCCAGGGCGAATGGATCGTGCCCACGGCCAATGGCATGCAGTTCTTCGAGAAGCCGCCCTTCGTCTATTACCTGATGGACATCTCCTTCGCGCTGTTCGGGCCGTCGGCCTTTGCGGCGCGATTGCCTTCGGCCATCTTCATCCTGCTCACGGCCCTGCTGATCTACCGCTTCGGCTGCCGTATCCGGGGGCAGAGCTTCGGCTTCGGCGCAAGCCTGATCTATCTGTCGATGCTGGAAACTGGCCTGCTGGCGCATGCGGCGATCCTGGACCCGGTTCTCAACTTCTTCATCGCCGGCGCCCTGTTCTCCTATTTCCACTGGCTGCGTGAGGGCGGGCGCCGGCATGCGCTGACGACCGCGGCGATGATGGGGCTTGGTGTCAGCATCAAGGGGCCGGTCGGGCTCGTGATCCCGGTGCTCGTGATCCTGATCGACCAGCTGCTGCATCGCAGCCTGAAGGCGATGCTGAAGGCCGTCCCCTGGTGGCCCTGCCTGGGCGTGCTGCTGCTCACAGCCACCCCGTGGTATCTGATGATCGGTATCCGGCACGGCCTCGATTTCCTCTATGAATTCATCATGGTTCACAATATCGGCCGCGCGCTGCAGCCGATGCAGGGCCATGGCGGCGGCTGGCACTATTACCTTGTCGTGTTCGCCGTCTCGGTTCTCCCCTGGCTGCCGCTGGTGCCGCGCGCCTTTCGCGGACTGGGTCGGACAGCCCCGGATGATCCCCTGATCCGGCTGGGCCGCCTGTGCTGGATCTGGACCCTGACGGTCATGCTGCTGTTCACGCTGGCCCAGACGAAACTGCCGCACTACATCTCCAGCATCTACCCGGCCGTGGCGCTGGCGCTGACGGCCAGCCTCTGGCGCGCAGCACCTTTAGCCGCAATGCGAATTCGTATCGCGGGCTTTCTGCTTCTGCTGCCGGTGGCGCTGTTTCTGCTGCTGTTTCCCCTGCTCTACGATCCGCTGGCCGCGATGGTGAGCCATCCCAGAGCCGTCGCGGTTCTGAGCCAGGACATCCGCCCCGGACTTGCGATCCCGGCCGGGGGATTGCTGCTGACGGCGGGCCTGTTCTGGCTGCTTCGTTCGCGCCGGGCGCTGGCCGCGCAGTTCATCGTCATCGGCTTTTTGCTGCAGGCCGCCCTGCTGGTTCCGCTGGGCAGTTTTGCCGGACGCCTGGCCCAGGGACCGCAGTCCGAGATTGCCTCGCGCATCGCGTCGCTGCCGGCAAAGACAGCCGTCCTGAGCCTGGCGCTGAATGCCCCATCCATCTCCTTTGAATCCGGCCGCAACTTCCGCCTTCTCGTCAGCATTCAGGAGCTCGAGGATCTGCGTGCATCCCCGTTTGCACTGTTTCTTCGGGAGGAATCCGAAGCAAAACTGCCGCAATGGCTGCGCCAGACCGGACCGGCCGTGCGCCGTGGCGGCTACCTGCTCTATCTCCATCCGGGGGATGCGCGATGAGGCTCTCGGTCATCATCCCCGCCTACAACGAGGAGGCGCGTCTGCCGGCGACGCTGAAACAATGCCACGCCTGGCTGCGGGAGCATCTTGCCGGCGGATTCGAGATCCTGGTCGTGGATGACGGCAGCCAGGATCGCACCTGCGATGCGGTCCGGAAGCTGATGCCCGCGATGCCGGAACTCAGGCTTCTTGAGCAGCCGGAAAACCGGGGCAAGGGTGCGGCCGTCCGGCGCGGCATGCTCGAGGCCAGCGGCGACATCCGCCTGTTCATGGACGCCGATCATTCGACCCATATCCGCGAGGTGGCCAAGGCGCTCGACGTGTTCGAGTCCCGACCGGAGGTCGCGGTCGTCATCGCCTCGCGGCAGCACCCCGAATCCGACATTACCCAGCGCCAGTCCTGGCTCAGGGAGAACATGGGCAAGAGCTTCAACGCGCTGATGCGGCTGACCACCGGCCTGGACCTGCGCGATACGCAGTGCGGCTTCAAGGTTTTCCGCGCCGAGGCCGCGCAAGCCATCTTCGCTGCGCAACGGATCGACGGCTTCAGCTTCGATGTCGAGATTCTCTATCTGGCCGGGAAGCTCGGCTACGGCATTGCCGAGATCCCGGTGGAATGGATCAACGAGCCGAACTCGCGCGTGCGCATGCTGCTCGACCCGGCCTCGATGTTCCTCGATCTGATCCGCATCCGGCGACTGCACCGGAAGGACTGAACCGCCTGACTGAATCGGCCCTCAGGCCCCGGCGACGATGCGCTCCAGCGCCGCCAGGCTGGCGTCGAAATCCTCGTTGACGATGCGATGGTGGGCCTCCCCGGCATGCGCCATCTCCGCCTCGGCCGCGGCCACGCGCCGCTCGACGACCTCGGGATCATCCTGGCCCCGCCGGCTGAGCCGACGCCGCAGTTCCTCCACCGACGGCGGCAGAATGAAGATGCGAACGGCCTGCGGCATGCGTTCGGCCACCTGCGCCGCTCCCTGCCAGTCGATCTCCAAGAGCACATCGAAGCCCTCGGCCAGCATCGCCTCGACATCGGCCTGGCGCGTGCCGTAGAGATTGCCATGCACCTCGGCCGATTCGAGGAAGGCGCCGGACTCACGCTGCGCGATGAATTCCTCCCGGCTCAGGAAATGATACTCGCGCCCGTCCTGTTCGCCCGGTCGCGGCGGTCGCGTCGTGCACGAAACCGACAGCCGGATCTCCGGATGTCGCTCAAGCAGCGCCGCGCACAGACTGGACTTGCCTGCGCCCGATGGGCCGGAAACGATGAACAGCCTGCCGCTCATGCCGCCGCGCCCGTGAGCCGTTGATACTTGAGCATCAGCTCCTCACGCGTTTCGACGCGCTCGGGATTGACCGGGATGCAGTCCACCGGACAGACCATCTGGCACTGCGGCTCATCGAAATGGCCGACACACTCGGTGCAGCGATCCGGGTCGATCTCGAAGATCTCCTCTCCCTCGTAGATCGCGCCATTCGGGCATTCGGGTTCGCAGACCGCGCAGTTGATGCAGTCCTCGGTAATCATCAGTGCCATGTTTCGTTCCCGTCGGTATTTGCCAAGGCTCAGCCGCGGCCGACCTCGCGATCCAGCTCGCCGCTTTTCAGCCTGGCCAGATAGTCCTTCAGCGCCTCGGCCACCTTGCCCTGCAGCAGATAGAGCGCCAGGAAGTTCGGAAAGGCCATGGACAGCAGCAGCAGATCCGAGAAATCGAGAATATTACCGGCGCTCACCAGGCTGGCCAGCACGACGACCATGACGAACAGGATGCGGTAGACCATCGAGAAGCGTTCGCCAAAGACATAGGTCCAGCAGCGCTCGCCATAGTAGGACCACGAGATCATCGTCGAATAGGCGAACAGCACGACCGAGATCGACAGCACGACCGGGAACCAGTCCAGCACCGAGCCGAAGGCCACGGCCGTCAGCGCCGCGCCCTTGCTCGCCTCGACCAGATGGTGGTGCTCCGGCGCATTCCACACCCCGGTGATGATGATGACCAGCGCCGTCATCGTGCAGATGACGACGGTGTCGATGAACGGCTCATACAGGGCCACGAAGCCCTGGCGGATCGGATATTTGACGCTGGCGGCCGAATGCGCGATGGCCGCCGAGCCGATCCCGGCCTCGCTGGAGAACGCGGCGCGCTGGAAGCCGACGACGAGCACGCCAAGCAGGCCGCCGGCCACCGACGTCGGATGAAAGGCCTCGGTGACGATGCTGGCCAGAGCCGCCGGCACGACCGTGATGTTGGACAGGATGATGTACAGGCAGGCCGAGAGGTAGATGAACACCATCGTCGGCACAATGGCCTCGGCCGCATGCGCGATCGAGCGGATACCGCCGATGATCACCAGCGCCACGGCACCGCCCATGAACACGCCGAACACCCACGGATAGTCGGAGAAGAACGGCAGCACGTTCTGCACCGCGCCCATGGCCTGGGAGACCTGGAAGGCATTGCCGCCACCCATCGACGCGCCGATGCAGCAGATCGCGAACAGCAGCGCCAGCGCCTTGCCAAGCCCGGCCATGCCGTATTCGGCGAACCCCTTGGACAGGTATTCCATGGCGCCGCCGAGCACATGGCCGTCCGGCCGGAATTCACGATAGGTCTGTGCCAGCGTCACCTCGGTGAACTTCGAGGTCATGCCGAAGAAGCCGGCCACGATCATCCAGAAGGTCGCGCCCGGCCCGCCGACGGAAACGGCGATGGCCACGCCGGCGATGTTGCCCAGGCCCACGGTGGCCGAGAGTGCGGCCGACAGCGCCTGAAACGGCGAGACCTCGCCCTTGTCCTCGGGCGACTGGTAGCGGCCGCGGATGATATCGAAGGCATGCCCCATCATGCGCAGATTGATAAAGCCGAAACGGAAGGTCAGATAGACGGCGCCGATGACCAGCCAGCCGACGATGAACGGCATCCGGGCCTCGCCGGGCATGACGTCGTAGAACAGCACCGAGGCCAGCAGACCGTTGAGCTGGCCGAAGAACGCATCCACACCGGCCGATTCCTGAGCTACGGCCTCGCCGGAAAAACCAAGCGCGACCAGCCCCACGCCAAGCACGACCAACACCCATAGCTTCAGCGATGCCATATCATCCTCCCGATTTTTCCCGTTCCGGACTTCCCTTTCAATTCAGGCTGGCATGCTGCCGGACGAATCAATATCTGCAACCGAAAGCCCTTGAGTCACATTGCTGGTCCAGCAAATTCAGCAACTGAATGCATAGGCTTTTGAGGCTAATTTACTGGCGCGTGCGGCAAATTTTGGTAGCTCTATCAATAGATGCATTTATGGCTTACATGGATGCTATCGCATCGAAGAAACATCGAAAGAAACACCATTGACAAAACCCTTCATATCTTCAGGAAGTCGATCTGGCAAGGAGTATTCGGGATTGACCGTATAATTGCCTCCGATACGCACTGCCCTGATCTGTCCGCCAGGTCCGGAAACAAGACAATGAATATCGTAGCCACGCACTGGGGCCAGGAACACGGCCCGCCCCTTGCCGGTAAAATTAATCCGTCTACAAGTGGTATCCAGCAGAGGAACATCCACAACCTTATAATTCAGCTCGGCAAACAGAGCCTGAAGCTCCGGGATGGCAAACTCGGCCAGCAACTGGAGGTTGTCGACAAACATCTGACCGGGTTGGTAAAGCTGAGCAAACATGGTCACATTCCCGCGGCCGGATGGAAGATCTTTCAGAAACATCAGGTTGGCATCGTGATGAGATGAGCGGTCTTCAACCAGATAACCCGATGCGTCAGGTGCCCTTACACGAAGCCCTTTTACCTGGTAAAGCTTGCCGGGAACGGCTTCTGGGAGCTTTTTGTACCGCGCCGTTTTCTTGCCCAAGGCCGTGCGCAACAAGTCACTGGGATACATGGCTTGGATCTGTAGCTCACCGATATTGCCATAGTGCAGGGCCACCCCCTGAACTTCCGAAGATGACTCACGAGGCTCAAGGGAGGGAACCCCAGTTGGCCAAACAGCAAATGCGTCAAATGGCCAAAAGCGCGTAGGAATCACGCCGATCTTTCCCACCGCTCCGGGTCTCGTCGAGATAACCAAGTAATGAGGCTTCGCTCTTGCCAATGGGTTGATACGGAAAGCTCCCTGCAGCCATGAACGGCCTGTAAAACCCTGAAGCGGTAAGTAGCGCATATTGGAATTGACTTGGAAATCATTGATTCTACTCCGCTGAATGATGTTCATGTCCTTGTCCAGAAGAACAACATAAGGAAAAAACACCCATGGATCCTTGATATCACCTCCCCGGACCATGCCATATCTGAAACTCTTGGACGGTGAGACCATGAAGCTCTTGACGACTACGTAATAGGGCTCGGTAGATTCAGGTAGTCGCAGAGCCAGGAAATGCGATTTACCCCATGCAAACTGCCCGATTTCGAGATCATCAGCGATAAATTCCTGATGGTCGCCAATATGGAAGGGCTGAAAGGGCAACGTGGCCAACTCCGAATGCTTTGCAGGCTGTGACTCCAGGTTGCGCACAAATGCTTCTTGTGTAGTAGGACCACATCCAGCGAGAAGCAAAACCAAACCCAGAAGAAAGAAAAATTCCTTCCGCAATCTGCCCAGTTGCGAAATAGCCCATAACCGACAACTATCGGAGTCGATAGCCACATGGCTTGCCAACAGGACACGTCGAAAAGCCAGCATCATGCGCTCTGTCCACCACGATTGCCCCCTTGTCTCCATCATAGCAATACACGGCTCCTCAATTCATGTCCTAGTTTTACCTTCCCCAATACAGATTCAAACATGTGATGCCACCTTGATCAAATCGCCCGGGCTTGCTGACCGGGAAGGACACCGGCAGGCTGCGCCGCCATGTCCGCCGCCCGCTTTGAAGTCCTGCATCGCGACCCTTCCGGTTTTGCCCGGCGGGGCCGCCTGACGCTGCCGCACGGGGTGGTCGAAACCCCGGTGTTCATGCCGGTCGGCACGCAGGCCACGGTCAAGGCGATGACCCCCGCGGACCTGACCGATGACATCGGCGCCCAGATCATCCTCGGCAACACCTATCATCTGATGCTCAGGCCCGGTGCAGACCTGATCGAGCGCATGGGTGGCCTGCACCGCTTCATGGCCTGGGAGCGGCCGATCCTGACCGATTCCGGCGGCTTTCAGGTCTGGTCGCTGGGCGATCTGCGCAGGATCGAGGAACACGGCGTGCGCTTTCGCTCGCACATCGACGGCGCCGAGGTCTTCCTGGGCCCGAAGGAAAGCATGCGAATCCAGCGGCAGCTGGGCTCCGACATCGTCATGGCCTTCGACGAATGCACGCCCTACCCGGCCACGAAGGACCAGGCCAGCGATTCGATGCGGCTGTCGATGCGCTGGGCGGCCGAATGCCGCGAACATCTGCCGGTCAACGATCGCCAGGCGCTGTTCGGCATCGTGCAGGGCGGGATGTATCCCGATCTGCGACTGGAGAGCCTGGAGGCGATTCTGGCCATCGGTTTCGAAGGCATCGCCATCGGCGGCCTGTCGGTCGGCGAGCCCAAGGAAGAGATGCTGGCCATGCTCGATGCGCTGGCGCCGCACCTGCCTGAGGACAAGCCGCACTATGTGATGGGGGTCGGCACGCCCGATGATCTGATCGAGGGCATCGATCGCGGTATCGACATGTTCGACTGCGTCATGCCGACACGCAATGCGAGAAACGGCACGCTGTTCACCGACGACGGCAGGCTGAACATCAAGAACCAGAGCCATGCCGAGGATCCGCGCCCGATCATGGACGGGTGCACATGCTATACCTGCCGCCATTTCTCGCGCGCCTATCTGCGCCATCTGTACATGGCGAAGGAGATTCTAAGTTCGAGGTTGAATACCTTGCACAATCTTCACTACTATTGCGGGCTCATGCAACGGGCCCGCCTTGCGCTGGAGCAGGGCCGATGGCCCGAATTCCGTGATCAGTTTTTACAACGCTATCGCGGCGAAGCATAATCGCCGCGCTTGCATTTCAGGAGTCTGTCAACCATGTCCAAATCCATGCTTTCCCATTCGCTGAGCGCCATCGCCGCATCCATGGCCGTGATCACGCCCGCCTTCGCCGAGGGCGCGCAGCAGGCCGGCGGCTTCGCCTCGTTCGTGCCGCTGATCCTGATCATGGTGATCTTCTATTTCCTGCTCATCCGGCCGCAGCAGAAGCGCATCAAGGAGCATCGCGCCGTGATCGAGGCGCTGAAGAAGGGCGACAAGATCATCACCGGTGGCGGCTTCTACGGCACCGTGACCGACGTCAAGGATGACTTCCTCAAGGTCGAGATCGCCGATGGCGTGCGCGTGAAGGTCAAGCGCGATACCGTCGTCGGACTGGCCGACTGAGCGCCACAGGATTCAACGAAACCAACCAAGGAACGGATTCATGCATAGCTATCCCCGCTGGAAATACTGGCTGATCGCCGTCGTGCTCATCATCTCGGCCATGGCCTCGCTGCCAAACATCATGACCCCGCCCTCGTGGTGGCCGGCATCCTTCAGCCAGCCGCTGAGCCTGGGTCTGGATCTGAAGGGCGGCGTGCATCTGGTGCTGGACGTGGATGTGGACAAGGCCGTGGAGCGCAGCGTCGAGGAGGACATCGACACGGCACGCCAGGTGCTGCGCAAGGCGAAGATCCGCTATCGCAAGCTGGCCGCCGATGGCATGAGCCTGAAGCTGACGATCAAGAAGGCCGAGGACGTGGCCGCGGCCGAGAAGCTGCTGCGGGAAGAGTTCCGCAACTACAACCTCGGGCCTGTGGCCGGCAATGTCATCACGCTGACGCTGAAGGACGAGGTCGCCGAGGAGACCCGCAAGTTCGCGGTGGATCAGGCCATCGAGGTCATCCGCGGCCGCATCGACGCACTGGGCACGACCGAGCCCGTCATCGTCAAGCAGGGAAGCCGCCGCATCCTGGTCCAGATTCCGGGCTATGAGGACACGGCACACGCGAAGGAGCTGATCGGCCGCACCGCGCAGCTCGAGTTCAAGCTGGTGGACGAGAAGGGCGATCTGCAGAAGGCGCTCAACGGCCAGATTCCACCGGGCGACATCATCATGTACGGTCCGCCGCGCGTGAAGGGTGATCCCTCCTCCGCCCAGCCCTACCTGCTGAAGAAGCGCACCGAGCTTTCCGGCACCGAGATCGCCGATGCCCGCGTCTCGATCGACTCGCGCTTCAACGAATACGCGGTGACGCTGAAGTTCAATTCCAAGGGCGCGCGCAAGTTCGACAAGCTGACCGCCGCCCATGTCGGCGAGCGCTTCGCGATCATCCTCGAGGGCGTCGTCAACTCGGCCCCGGTCATCCGCGAACGCATCGCCGGTGGCACGGCCCAGATCACCGGCAGCTTCACGCCGAAGGAGGCGCATGATCTCGCGATCGTGCTGCGCGCCGGCGCCCTGCCCGCGCCGGTCAAGGTCGTCGAGGAGCGTTCGATCGGCCCGAGCCTGGGTCAGGACTCGATCGACCAGGGCCTGAAGTCGATTATCATCGGCGCCATCCTGGTGCTGATCTTCATGGCCGTGTACTACAGGCTCTTCGGCCTCGTCGCCAATGTGGCGCTGATCTTCAACATGCTGCTGATCGTCGCGGCGATGAGCATGATCGGCGCGACACTGACGCTGCCGGGCATCGCCGGCATCGTGCTGACGATCGGTATGGCCGTGGATGCGAACGTGCTGATCTTCGAGCGTATCCGCGAGGAACTGCATCTGGGCAAGACGCCGCTGGCGGCGATTGACGGCGGCTATGACAAGGCCCTTTCCACGATTGTCGATGCCAACATCACGACGCTGATTGCCGCGATCGTGCTCTTCCAGTTCGGCTCCGGCCCGGTCAAGGGCTTCGCGGTCACGCTGTCCGTCGGCATCCTGGCCTCGATGTTCACCGCCATCACGGTCACCCGCGCCATCGTTGCCGCCGCCACCGAGCGCAAGGGCCGCATCGAGAAACTGAGCATCTGAGGATAATGCCATGCAACTGATTCGACCGGACATCAACATCGACTTCATCGGCAAGCGCAAGATCGCGCTGGGCCTCTCCGCGCTGATGATCATCGCCTCGCTGGCCCTTCTGGCCGTGAAGGGGCTGAACTTCGGCATCGACTTCACCGGCGGCACGCTCGTCGAGGTGAAGTTTACGCAGGCGCCGAAGATCGCCGATGTGCGCGCGGCGATCTCGCCGAAGGGATACGGCAACGCGGTCATCCAGGAGTTCGGTTCGCCCGAGGAGATCCTGATCCGCGTGCAGAACAGGGAAGGCGAGAAATCCTCGACGATCAGCACCGCGATCCTCGATGGTCTGAAGGACAAGTTTTCCGCCGAGGCCGTGGAGATGCGCCGCGTCGAATACGTCGGCCCGCAGGTCGGCAAGGAGCTGACGCGCGCCGGCATCCTGGCCGTGCTCATCGCGATGGTCGCGATTCTGCTCTATGTCACGTTCCGCTTTGAATTCCGCTTCGCGCTCGGCGCCGATGCGGCGCTGCTGCACGACATCACCATCGTACTCGGCCTGTTTTCGCTGACCGGCAAGGAGTTCACGCTGCCGGTCATCGCCGCGCTGCTGACCGTGATCGGCTATTCGCTGAACGACACCATCGTCGTCTTCGACCGCATCCGCGAAAACTTCGCCGCCAACCGCAAGCGCAAGACCCCGGAGGATGAGATCACCGTTGTCAACAGCTCGATCAACCAGACGCTGGCGCGCACGCTGATGACCTCACTGACCACACTGCTCGTCGTCGTCGCGCTGTTCCTGCTGGGCGGCGAGGTGATCCACGATTTCGCCTTTGCGCTGATTGCCGGCATCCTCGTCGGTACCTACTCCTCGATCTACGTGGCCAGCCCGATCATGCTGTCGCTGGCCGGCCGCTTCAAGAGCAGCGACGAGGAACTCAAGGAGCTGGAGGCGCGCCCGTAAGGGCGTCCGCTTAGACCCATGAAGGGGGATATCAGCCCGCGGATGGAGGCCGGAACGCTGCTGTTCAGCGGCTATGACGAGGCCTGGATCGGCATCAACCAGCATCGCTATCCCCATGGCATCTGCCTGCATCAGGGGAAGCTGACCGAGCCTTGGGGGCCGACCCGGCTGCGCGATCTGGGCATCGAACATCTCCAGCCGATTGCCGAGCAGCCGCCCGAGGTGCTGATCCTCGGCACGGGTCGCCTGACGGCCTTTCCTTCGGCCGAGGTGCTGGCCTGGCTTCAGCAGCAGCCGATGGGCTTCGAATGCATGGATTCCCGCGCCGCCGCGCGCACCTACAACATCCTGATCGGCGAGGGCCGGCGCGTGACGATCGCGATGCTGCTTCCGGGCGCGCGCAACTGATGCCGCGCTACGAGCTGTCCATCGAGACGCATTTCTCGGCCGCCCATCAGCTGCGCGGCTATGACGGCGACTGTGCCCGACTGCACGGACACAACTGGCATGTGAAGCTGTATGTCGAATGTTCCGAGCTCGATGCGCTCGGCATGGGCGTGGACTACAAGATCATCAAGCGTGAACTCAAGGCGGCGCTGGATGACTGGGATCACTACCATCTCAACGACATTCCGCCGTTCGATACGATCAACCCGACGAGCGAGAATGTCGCGCGCGTGCTCTGCGAGCGGATGCAGCAGCGGCTGAATGATGATCGCATCCGGGTATCCCGCGTGGAGATCGCCGAAACCTGCACCGCCAGGGTCGTGTTCTGGCCCGACGCCTGAGTCTTACGGAAGCCTGACGAGTTCCGGTTCGACCGGAGATCCCCAGAACCTCGAAAACACCTCGCGGCTGTCCGCGCCCAGCTTCGTGCTCAGGAAGCGTGCGCTTCCCCTGCCCCCGCGCCGCGCAAGCCCATGCATTCCCAGCTGTCGTTCAAGTTCGCGCGCGACAGCCTCTCCCGTATCCAGGATACCGATGTCCGGACCGACGATCTGGCGGATCAGCGGAATCACGAACGGATAATGCGTGCAGCCAAGCACGATCGTATCCGCGCCGCGCGCGAGCACCGGCTCGAGGAAACCTCGCAGCAGATCATGCAGCTTCGGGGATTCGGACTCGCCCTCCTCGATGAGTTCCACAAGCCCCGGACAGGGCTGCAGCACGAAATCGGCATGCTCGGTGAAGCGCTGCATCAGCCGGGCAAAGCGCCGGCTGGAAAGCGTTGAATGCGTCGCCAGCACCCCGACGACACCGCGAAGGCTGCCCTGCGCGGCCGGCTTGATCGCGGGCTCCATGCCGATGATCGGCAGATCCAGCCGCTCCCGAAGCGCCTCGACACCGGCCGCCGTCGCGGTGTTGCAGGCCACGACCAGCGCCTTGGCCCCCTGCCCGGCCAGGAATTCCCCGATCGCGAGACAGCGTTGCCGCAGCACCTCCTCATCGCGGCCGCCGTAGGGAAGAAACGCCGCATCGGCCAGATACAGCAGATCCTCGGCCGGCAATCGCGCCCGGATGTGACGCAGCACCGACAGCCCGCCGACACCGGAATCGAAGACGCCGATGACACCGTGACCGCGATCCGCTTTCTGTTCCTCAACCGGCATGCGCCAAGGCTAGCAGTCTGCCGGACTCATGATAAATCTGCGACGGGGACAGCGGGGTCGGCATCCCGGCCCTGGCTTGCCGGCCGGTTCATCCCGGGCCTGCTTGCTGCTAGGCTGCGCGCATGGGCAAGAAACGCATCTACCGCATCAGCTTCATGAACCAGGGGAAGATTTACGAGATCTATGCCCACAGCGTCGGGGCCTCCGGCATGCTCGGCTTCGTCGAGGTCGCCGAGCTGGCATTCGGCGAAAAGTCCTCGCTCGTGCTGGACCCCTCGGAGGAAAGCCTGAAGAACGAGTTTGCCGGCGTGCGACGCACCCACATCCCGATGCACAGCATCCTGCGCATCGACGAGGTCGAAAAGCGTGGCGTGGCGCGCGTGCATGAGGCCGGCGAGGCCTCGAATGTCGCCCCGTTCCCGGTGCCGGTGTACGGCGGCAAGTCCAGCGACTCGGGCGCCTGATCATCGCGCGCCATGCAGCCGGCCGGGTGGCCAGACGCCGGCTGAACGGCATGCTCATGGCCGCCTGCGTCGCGGTGGCCGCAACATCGGCAGACGCCACGGAAAATCTCCTGCCGGCCGATGCCGGCGGGCTAGTGCGCTGGCATGACCAAGGCTTTCACGGTCAGACCCGTTACCGCCCCGATCGCATCGAGGGCGTGCCATGCGTGCGCGCCGACAGCCATGCCAGCGCCTCGGGCCTGTTTCGGAAGGTCCATATTGATCTTGAGCGAACGCCGATGCTCGAATGGAGCTGGTGGGTGCCGGAGCCGCTTGAACATGCAACCGAGCGAACCCGCTCCGGAGACGACTTTGCCGCGCGCATCTACCTGATCATCTCCGGCGGCCTGTTCTTCTGGAACACCCGCGCCATCAACTATGTCTGGGCAGCCCATGAACCGCCTGAGGCCCTGTGGCCGAACCCGTTTACGGAAAACTCCGCGATGCTGGCCGTCGAAAGCGGCCCGGCGCATGCCGGTCAGTGGCGACATTACCGGCGCAACATCCGCAAAGACCTCCAGCGCTATTTCGGGCGCGATTTCCATCGCATCGATGCCGTGGCCATCATGACCGACACGGACAATACCGGTGCCCGGGCCAGCGCCTGCTATGGCCCGATCCGTTTCACCGCGCGCAACGGGGATTGACGGTCGCAAGGAAGAAAAAACTGGTCTAAGCTAGCGCTATTGGATCCGGAGGATGGCCATGGCTGACAAGGAAGACAGGGAAAAGGAAGAAGAACGACGCCGCAGGGTGGAGGCTGAACTCTTCAGCAAGACGATGGGCTTTACGCATACGCCCTCGCCCGAAGAGCTGGAACGCACCGTGATCCTCAACCCGATCACTCGCAAGCCCGAGAAACAGCAGCCCGCTTCGCAGCCGACCCCGGAGGAACAGGGCGTGACCGATTTCGAATCCACGGTCCGCTTTACAACCCAGGCTACGCCCGAGCAGCCCGCCACCCCGCCGCCGGCCCGGAAAGCCACAGCACCGCAGACCCCGGGGCCGAAGCCCACCGCGAAGCCGGCACAGGGAGCGCAGCCTGCGAAGCCGGCCGCCGCCCAGAAGCCCGCGAAGCCGGTCCCAGCGAAACCGGCCGCCGCTCCAAAGCCCGCGAAACCGGCTGCAGCCCAGAAGCCTGCGAAGCCGGCCCCAGCGAAACCGGCTACAGCCCAGAAGCCCGCGAAGCAGGCGGCTGCCGCGACCCCGTCGCCCAAGGCCGCGCCGATCACCCCGG
>CAZDLB010000003.1:0-1634 GCA_964505995.1 uncultured Zetaproteobacteria bacterium | reverse complement strand
GCGAAGCAGGCGGCTGCCGCGACCCCGTCGCCCAAGGCCGCGCCGATCACCCCGGACAAGCCCACCCCGCCGCAGAGCGAGGCCGGCCCAGAAAAACCGGCTAAGGCCGCTCCGAAGGCCGCAGCCCCGGAACCGCAGCCGTCCGAGGCCCCGATGACGCCCCCGGCCACGGAGCTGGACTTCAGCGATGGAGATCTGGAACTCGCGGACATCGAGTTTGACACGCCCGAAACGCCGGCGGCCCCGGAGTCCGGTACGGCTCCGCCGGCCGGCGAGCCTGCCGCCAAGGAAGCCGAATCCGAGTTCGACTCGGCCGCCGCCCTCGATGAGCTGGATGAACTGCTGAAAATGGATATGCCGGAGATATCCGGCTCCGGGGAAGAGGCCGCAGAGGCCACGGCGGAGCCGGCCCGCGAGGAGGCGGACCTGAGCCTTCTGGGCGAAGAGGACATGGAGGCGACGGACTCCCGGCCGACGGTTCAGCTTGGCGCCGGGGATCTGGTGGGTGAATCCGCGGACGAGGACGAACTCCTTTCGCCGATCATGGACGATGAGCTGGCGAAGGCCGTGATCCCGGACAACGAGGAGGAAGGCGCCGCGCCCGCCGATGCCGAAGTGGAACCGGAACTCGCCGAGCCGGAGAGCCTGATCGACCTTTCCGGCCTGGAATCCTCGCTCGACGAGGCCGAGGAGAAGCTTCCGGAAGAGGAGGAACAGGCATCGGCCGCTGCGCCCGAAGCGGCGCCGGAGCAATCCCCCGCATCGGCCGATGAGCGAATACAGGCACCCATCAGGGAAGAAGCTGCGGCGGCGGGGCCTGAACCTCAGGCTGAGATTTCCGAGGCTGTTGAACCCCAAAGGACTGAAGCCGCGGCTCCGGAAGTGCGCGAGTCGCCCAGGACGGAAGAAGCCCCGCAGCCCCAGGCCGCGCCCGAACCCAGGCGCAAAGGCTCCGGCTTCGCGATCTTCCTGTCGCTGCTGGCCATCGCCGGCGTCGGCGGCCTCTACTGGCTGAATCAGGGCGCGGGAAGCACGGCCGAGCTTCAGAATCAGCTGGCCCGGACCACCGATCGTGTCAGCCAGCTGGAAAAGCAGAATCGCGGGCTGGCCTCCGAACTTGAGGAGCTGAAGTCCCGAAACGTGGAGCTGGAGCAGCAGCTGGGCGATCTGACGCGCCTGATTGCGAACCGGCAGAAGGCGGCCCGGGCGAAGGCCGCCAGCCACAAGCGGCCGGTCATCCAGCCGAGTACGCCGGTCAGGAATGAATCCAGGCCGGTCGCGAAGCCGAAGGGATGGGTCATCAACCTGACCTCGGTCAGCACGAAGGAAGCCGCGGATCAGGAACTGGCGCGCCTGAAGGAGCTGGGCATCGAGGCCGAGGCCATCCGCACCCAGGCGCGCGGCAGGACCTGGTATCGCATCCGCGTCGGCGGCTTCGAGTCCATGGAGGCGGCCGAGGCGCGCAGCAAGGAACTGGCTCAGCAGCTCGGCATCGCGGACATCTGGGTCGGCCGCCCGTAGGCGGCCCGCATTCGGCACCGCGCCCGGCTGGCGGCATTGACATCGCCCGCCCCGGTTTCTAACGTGCCCGGACTTCTGTTTCCGGGGGCTGACATGGCAGAGATCTCACATTC
>CAZDLB010000002.1:40451-44392 GCA_964505995.1 uncultured Zetaproteobacteria bacterium | reverse complement strand
AGCGAGGCATCGGGGTCGATCTGACAGATGCCCTGCGCGCTCAGGCCGAGCAGATAGCGCCGGCCTTCATGGCTGACCTCGATGAGGCTGGATTTGCCGTCCAGGTTCAGTCGCCGCTGGATACGGAAGTCCTGGCCGGATCTGGGCTGCCAGCCGGGCAGACGCTGCTGGAAGCGGCGCATGCCCCAGACCATCAGCGCGAACAGGCCGAGCACTGCAGCCAGCGCCAGCAGCGACTGGAATATCAGCGAAAGAAAGCTCTGGTCCATCAGGCCTTCTTCGCGTCAGGAAAGGGCGCTGACGCGGGCGCTGGCCGGGATGATCTCGGTGATCTTCACGCCGAGCTTGTCGCCGGTCGTGACGACCTCGCCGCGCGCGAAGATGCTGCCGTTGGCCAGGATGTTGACCTGGGCATTGGCCTCCTTGTCCAGCTCGACGACCATGCCGTGATTGAGCCGGGCAATCGTGTGCAGCGGCATCTGTGTGCGCCCGAGCTCGACGCTGATCTCCAGCGGCACATGCATGATCGCCTCCAGATTGACGCGCCGCGCCTCGTTGCCGGCTTCATTCGTGGTGGTTTCCGTGTCACTCATCGTGAACCTCCTTTATTCCTTGGCCGCTTCTTCCAGTTCCGCGACGAGCATGCCGTCCTTCTCGCCGGGCCTGGCCCGGAACATCGGGATATCGGCGACCCAGAGCGTGCATGGATCGTTGCGGCGCTTTTTCAGTGGCAGAAAGTCGCCGGGCTTCATGGCCAGGAAGGTGGCGATGTCGATCGTGCACTGGCCCAGCTCCAGCCGGACGGGGGTTGGCGTTTCCAGCAGGCGATTCCACAGCGCGTCCGTCCATTCGCTGTCGGCATCGCGCGGCTCGTCGCTGACGGTCACGCGCAGCTTTTCGAGCATGGGATCGAGAAAGGCCATCGGGTAATGCAGCTTCATGCTGCCTTCAAAGCCATCCTGAATCTTGATGGCGATATCGACCGAAAAGCAAAGCTCCAGTGCGCTGGTCACCGCGAGAAACTGAGGGTCGGTGTCGATCTTGAAGACCTCGAACTGCATCGCATGCACCGGCTTCCACAGTTCAGCCAGGGTTTCACAGAGTCTTTCGCCGATGCGCTGGCACAGCCTCATTTCGACCGGTGACAGTGCCTCGGCATTGCCGCCGGCCTCGCCATCGCCACCGAGCATGGCATCGACATAGGCGACAATGAACGGGATATCGAAAGTCAGCATCATGCGCTGATCGTGAGAAGACTTCAGAACGAAATAGGCCAGCGGCGATTCGTCGGCGATGATGTCCTTGTAGCGAGCCGAACCGAGGGACTGGACCTCGAGGCTGACATCGGGCTTGAACAGTTCGTTCCACTGCTCATCGAGCATTTCGATCAGGCGTTCCTGAAGGTTGACGAACATCGGGTATTTCTTCGGCCCGTCGTCCTCGCTGGCCGCGAACTCGAAGGGCGCGACCGTTTCCGGCTGCGGCACCGGCGGCAGCGAGGCGAAAAGCGCGGCGCTGTGTTCATCCGGGCCGATTTCGGCCATCAGCGCCTCGATCTCTTCCGGGGCCAGTACGGGCTCGCTCATGGGTTCATGACCTGCTTCATCGTTAAGCCTTACTGCGACACGAAGTCCGTGAAATACAGGTTCTTGATCGGCTTGCCGCCGATCAGCCGGTTCATGCGATAGACGAGATCCTCCTTCAGCGCATACTTGCCGTTGGGGGTGCGGATCTCGGAGAACTTCTTGCTCATCAGCACGGTGATGATCAGATCGTTGATCTTGACCATGTTCTCCATGACCTTGGCTTTCGCCTCCTCGCTGCGAACCTCGATCTTGGCCTTGGCCCGCAGGAAACGGGTCTGATCGGTGTCGGCGAGATTGACGGTAATGTCATTCAGATCCATCAGGATGGGCGGGCCTTCCGCCTCATCCTCGGCCTCGGGGATCTCCGGCTGTTCGACCTTGGCCTTGGCTTCGGGCACGGCAGCCGGCTGCTCCATCTGTACGAGCTTCCACGCGATGAAGCTACCCACACCCAGCACGGCCAGCAGCAGCACCAGATTGATGATCTGCAGCAGCCCGCCTGAGGACTTGCTTTCCGCCTTCTCTTTTTCTTCGTCAGCCATGGTGTTCCTCCACGATGGCGGAGCCCTCTCCGCCTGGCGTTATTTGTAGACGACGATCTCGACGCGCCGGTTCTTGCTGCGGCCGAACGGCGTCGCATCCGTCGAAACCGGCCGCGACGGGCCGTAGCCGGCCAGCGACAGGCGCGAAGGATTCACGCCCTCGTCCTCCATGATATGCAAGACTGATGCCGCTCTTGCCAGCGACAGGCTCCAGGGGTCGGTAAACGGGCTGTTCGACAGGTCGGGATTGGCGTCGGTATGCCCCTGGATGCGGATCTTTCCGGGCATCAGCGCCAGCATGCGGGCCAGCTTGCGGATCGCTTCTTCATGTTCGGGTGACAGCTCGGCGCTGCCTTCGGCAAACAGGATCGAATCGGGGATACGCAGATAGAGCCGGTCCTTGACGATGATGCCCTTGACCTTATGCCTGAGCGTGGAGTTGTTCAGGATGGCATGCGCATTCTGGCGCATGGCCAGCATCAGTTCCTCCACCGAGACCAGCTTCTGCACCTCGATCGGCGGGATGATCTGGAACTCGGTCTTCTGTCCTGAATTGAGCACCGAGACTGCCTTGGTGAATGAGGATGACACATCCGAAAGCCCCGTCTTGTCCAGCGTTGACATCGAGATGATCAGGATGAAGAAGGTCAGCATCAGGCTGATCAGATCCGCAAACGTCGTCATCCATGCCTCGGTGTTGGGCAGGTATTCGACGGGCCATTTCTTCCTGCGAGCCATGTCAGTACTCGTTGAACGACGGCTGCTTGATCGCCGGTCGCTGGAGTCTCTGCATCGGACCGCGGCTGGTGTCCCTGACATCGTCGGTGACCGGCCGGAACTTGAGCGTGATATCCACGCGGCGGCTCAGCTCCGGGTGTCCCGGTACCGGCTGTTTGTCGCCCATGCCGGCCGCGATCATGCGCCCGGCTGGAACGCCTCGCTCCTTCAGGGCCATGAAGACGCTCATCGCCCGGGCGGCGGAAAGCTCCCAGTTGGACGGGTAGCGTGTTCCGTGCGTCGGTTTGTCGTCGGTATGCCCCTCGATCTGCACCTCGATGACCTCCGGGCGCTGGAAGCTGACGGCCAGGCGATCCAGAAGCGGCTGGAAGTCCGGTGACAGATCCACATGACCCGGGGCAAAGGCGATATGCTCCGGAAAGCGGACGCGTACCGTGTCCTTGTCCAGTGGCAGCACCGTCATCGCATCGCCCTGGCCGAGCTCTTCGGCGATCTCGGTCAGTTCCTTGGCGGTCCGCTTCGGTGCGGTGCTGCCATCGACGATGTCGCGGGTCGGCAGTGCCGGGCCCTGGCCCTGGGAGAGGTTGGCGCCGCGCGGCAGCATGTTGAAGGTGCCCGCCAGCGAGCCCAGGGCGGCCAGCCGCTTTTCGTCGACGATGACGGCCATCGAGGTCAGCAGAATGAAGAAGGCCAGCATCTGCATCATCAGCTCAAGGAACAGGGCAGCCCCCGGATCCTTGGGATAGGGCAGCGGTTCGGGCTTCTTTTCGCGTCTGGCCATGGCTATTTCGTCGCTTCAGTCGCCATCAGTCGAAGGACGACTTACGTTCCTTCGGCGGCAGGTAGCCGAGCAGCTTCTGCTCCATCACGCGGGGGTTCTCGCCGACCACGAGGGACTGGATGCCGGTCAGGATGATTTCATGGATAAGAACCTCTTCCTTGCTGCGTGTCTTCAGCTTGCCGGCCATCGGCAGGAACAGGATATTGGCCAGCAGCGCGCCGTAGAAGGTCGTCAGCAGCGCGATGGACATCGAAGGGCCGATGGACGAGGGATCGGACATGTTCTGCAGCATCA
>CAZDLB010000002.1:37332-40351 GCA_964505995.1 uncultured Zetaproteobacteria bacterium | reverse complement strand
CCGTCCTTGCGCACGATCTGGGCCAGCTCCACGAGCTTGGCGATGACCTCCGGGCCGCTGTCGACCTTGTACATGAAGGTCTTGAGCGTCACTCCGATGACACCCAGGGCCTTGTTCAGCGGATAGCCGACGAGGAGCACGCCGACGGTGCCGCCGACCACGATGGCGATGGACGGAGGATCGATGAAGCTGGTGATGCCGCCACCGATGGCGAAGGCCACGAGGCCAAAGGCTGACAGGATTCCGAGTAGAGTTGCGATATCCACTATGTCCTCCAGTGGTCGCCGGATCGAAACCGGCGGTGTTGATCGTTCAATCGCGTTCGATCAGCTAGCTAGCAAGAAGCGTGCAAACCCCGGTGGCCTCTGAGGGCGCATGAGCCTGAGGGGCAAAGACGGTCGCCTTCACCCCTCAGGCCTGGCTAAGGAATGCCCCAAAAGGGGCGGTGTTCACGCCTAGCGCTTGATCTGCATCAGCGAGGAGAGCATCTGGTCGGTGGTCATGATGGTCTTGGAGTTCGCTTCATAGCCTCGCTGGATGACGATCATCTTCACGAACTCGTTGGCCAGATCCACGTTCGACTGCTCCAGTGCGAAGGGTGAAATCGTGCCCATGCCGCCGTTGCCGGGCTTCTCCAGCACCGGTGAACCGGAAGCGATGGTTTCCTGCTGCAGATTGTTGCCGACATGCGAGAGCACGGCATCGTTCGGGAAGTGGGCCAGGGCCACCTGATACAGCGAGCGCCGCTGGCCGTTGGTGAACACACCGAAGATGCGGCCCGTGGAATCCGTCTCCAGGCGGTCGAGGAATCCCGAGGTGTAGCCATCGCGGGTCATCTGGCGGGTGGCGAAGTTGCCGGCCATCTGCACCGTGCCGTCCAGGCCGTTGCCGGTCACACCCTGGGCATCGACCGTCGTGGCGTTGCCGAAATTGACGGACAGGCTGCTCGGGGCGGCATTGGTCCAGTTGATGGTCAGCGCAGGCGAGTATTCATTGACCAGCTCGCCGCTGGCGCCGAAGACCAGGCTCTGGGTCCCGGGAGCAGTCACGACGCCGCCAGCTACCGTTGAAGCGGTTGGAGCACCGATCTCGGTCAGCACGCCGGGCGTGCCGCCGGCAAGCTCGCCGCCGTCAACGAAGGCGTGCCAGTCCCAGACACTGTTGCCGGCTGCATCGAGGCCGATCTTGGTATAGGCGATGCTGACCGGGTGGGTCTGGCCAAGTGAGTCGAAGATATTGACCTCGGCCTTGTAGTGATAGGTCGCCGGGTTGTTCGGATCGAAGACCGTGCCGGCCGGCAGAGGCACGGCATTGGAGTCCAGCGATACGCCGGCTGTCAGATTGGCCGTGGCCTTGGCCTGGCTGGCGAGGTTGGCAAACGTGATATCGGTGACATTGCCGGTGGCATTGCCATTGGTATCGGTCTTCCAGCCCTGCACGACATAGCCCTGGCCGTCGATGAGGTTGAAGTCCTTGTCGAGGAAGAAGGCGCCGGCGCGCGTGTAGTAGGTATTGCCGCTGGCCGTGTCACGCAGCGCGAACATGCCGTTGCCGTTGATGGCCATGTCAGTGGGGTTGGTCGTGTTCTCGATGCTGCCCTGCGACTGGTCGCGCGTGATGGCGCCGATGCGCACGCCGTTGCCGACCTGGTTGGCGATATTCGAACGGGTCACGCCCACCGTCTGGCTTAGTACGTCGGAAAAGACGACGTTCTGGCTCTTGAAGCCGAGCGAGTTGACATTGGCGATGTTGTCACCAACGACACGGACGGCTTCACCGAAGGCCGAAAGGCCGCTCGAACCTGTGTAGAGTGCGTTGTAGATACCCATGATTTCCTCCTTGTATCCTTGATTCTCAGAGTCTGATTTCGACGATGGCCGACTGAGGCACCGCCAGTCCGGCGATGACAAATTGCGGCTCGTTCTGCATAAACTGGACGGCGGTGACGACGCCCTGCTGGGTCATGTTCGTGGCGACCGGATTGCCCTGCGCGTCCACGGCGTGGATCACCGCCTGATATTCGCCCTGCGCCAGCGGGTTGCCGGCATCATCCAGTCCGTCCCAGCTCAGTGCGTGGGATCCGGACTGCATCGGCCCCAGCGTCATCGTGCGCACGCTCTGGCCATTGGCATCGAGGATCTGAACCTGAACATCGGTCGCATTGGCGGACAGATCCAGTGTAAATGGCACGGCCTGGCCGCTGTATGACATCGTTTCGGCCGCAATGGTGGCCGTATGGCCGAGGTACGATGCGGCATTCGACGGCGCCTGGGCATTGGCGCCCGATCCACCCTGGGCCACCAGTTCTTCGAGCAGGCTGTTGGTGTTCGTCTGCTGTTCGACCATGTTGAACTGGGCCAGCTGCGAGGACATTTTCGTCGGATCCTGCGGGTTCAAGGGGTTCTGATACTTCATCTGCGCGACGAGCAGTTGCAGGAAGATTTCCTTCTTGCCCAGATCCGTGGACCGGGTCGGTGTGCTGTTCTGGGAAGTCGCGGAATCAATGGTTGGGGTTAACATGATCTGCTCCTAGACGTGAATGCTGACGCGGCCATTTGCCATCCTGGGCTCTTCGGGCTGGGTGGATGGCTTTTCGGCAGCGAACATGGGTTCAATGGCCGGGCCAGGCGTGGAGGGCTGTTCCTGGAAGGGGTTCCCGTCACCATGAGACCCCATCGAAAAACCGGACAGGTCCAGCCCCTGCTGCGCCAGAGCCTGCCTGAGTGCCGGCAGCTGCTGCTCAATGGCCTGGCGGGTGCTGTTCTGATCGGCGATCAGGTGCACCTGCAGCTGCTTGGCGGCATCGGTCTGCAGCGAAACATGGATCTTTCCGAGATGGGCTGGCTCCAGCTGGATTTCCAGACGGGTCTTGCCGTCGCGGGCCGACTGGGCGATATACTGAATACTTTCCAGCATGCTCATGCCCGTTTCGGCCTTGTGGTGGAGAAGATGGCTGAAGCCGGTTGACTGGGCCGGGGAGGTCGGCCGGGGGTCAATCATCCCCAGGGCGGCGCGACCA
>CAZDLB010000002.1:21050-37232 GCA_964505995.1 uncultured Zetaproteobacteria bacterium | reverse complement strand
CACCCTGCTGGCCGCCTGCGTCGCTGGACATCGTCTCGGGAGCGGAAACCTGTGGATTCAGTCCCTGGAGCGACAGGGATGATGCCGGCTGTGACGAGGTTGACTGTGCATGGGCCTGGCTCAGACCGACCCTGGCGTTCGCGGCGTATCCAGAGCGGTTGCCGGTATCGACATGGGTCAGCAAATCCTGCGATGCCGTATTCTCCCTGATCGGATCGGATCCGGATCTCGGCGAGACTGCTGCATTCCGGGGCAGTGTGGCATCCTCATGGTTGCGGGGGGACTCGGATTCAGGGTGCGAAGGCCCCGCTGTCCGGGTGGCGGCGTTCAGCGTCGCGGATGCTGGGGATTGACGATCTGCCGTCTTGCCATCCGCAAGCTTGATATCGAGCCTGTTCTCATCATCTGCCTGCTGCAAAGGCGTGCTGAGCGGGCCTGCTGCCGGTCCGGGCATGCCTTCCTCGATTGAGGCCATGGCCGGGGCTTTCGTCTTCGGGGTCGATTGCAGTCCGGATGTGGCTGAAGCCTCAAATCCTGCGCCAAGAGAGTTTTTCCACGTCTGCTGCTGAACGGACTCGGCCTCGTTCAGCCCCTCGGCCGTGCCAGCCTGAAGGTGCGTTTGTGAGGCCGAATCCGCCCTGGTTTTGCCGGCAGGCTGGATGTGAGTCTGGCTGTTGCTGGCGGGCTTGAAAAGCGAGGCGGTTTGTCCGCCCGGATTTCCGGCTGCCGGCATGCCGATCAGGGGAAGGGCGGCAGTTTCTCGCGAATCGGCTGATGCGCCAGGCATCTCCTTTACCGCTTTCCCATCCCTTGAGATCTGTGCCTGTGGCAAGCCCTTGGGCGTTGTGCCGGATGGTTTGGCATTGGACCCAGGGGCCAGGTAGGCAGCCATCCTGACCTGCTGGCTCTTTCCCGCCGGATGATGGCCGAAGTTTGTCCGGGTCTGAAGCGCGGCATGCTTTTCGAGGATCGCAAGGAGCCTGGCGAAAACGCCCTTCGGGCCGTTTCTGCCCAGGACTCCCTTGCCGCTGATTGCTTTGCCGGATAGGCCGGCTGCCTGACTCTGCTCGATCATGCCCGTGAAAGAGCAGGAATCGAGCCAGCAGAACAGGCCTTTAAAATCAATAAGTTACAGGTCTACTCCCCGATCCTTCCGGCAAGTTTTTCCACTCCGTCGGAAGAACTTGCCGCGATGACAATCAGCTCGGCAATGCTTTCCCGGTACTCGGTCCAGGAATGGCGCGAGACCGGGTTGCCGAACGGGTTGATGATGATCTGGAACTGCCGCAGACAGCCGAAGTCCTCGATTCGGGGAAAAAGCGTTCGGATCCGGTCCTGAAGCGGGTCGCTCCAGTGAAAGCTGTCCTTCAGGCGATAGCCGATCCACAGGTAGCCCCGCTCCAGCAGCTGCGCGAACAGGCCCTCGGGATCATCCGGCAGGGTGCGGGTCACAGTCAGCGTGCGCAGATCCATCTCGTCGTTCTCGCCGACATCCCCCATCAGGTCGTCGATCGTATGGCGCAGCGTGCGTTGCAGCTCATAGGCCTCGGCATTCTCGCAGGCATACATGTGATAGCTCGTGTGCGCCACATAGGTTCCGTAGAACTCATTGGGCACGGTGACATGGATCTCGCGGCCGTGGTCGAAGCGGCTCAGCTCTTCCTGCAGCAGCCGGGCCTGCTTGCGGTTTTCAAGAATCGGGAAGATGTCCGGGTAGCGCTTCGCCTCATTGAGCAGGGAGACGATATGCGAAAGCACGGTCGAGATGCTGGCATAGGCGTGCGATCGCATGTGCCTTGGACGCGAGAGGAGGATGCGGTCGGCCTGGCCGACGAAGGGGCGCAGGAAGTTCATGTCGGTGAAGTCCCAGCCCACGATGTCGATGTGGATGCGCTCCTCGGCGCCTGGCAGTTCGCGAATCCGCTTTTGCAGATACTGCTGCTGGTCTGTCAGTTCCTGATGGCTCAGATCGTCGAGCATCGTGACATGGATATGATCGAACTCGTCGAGCAGTCGCTTCAGCAGCAGCGGCAGGCTGCCGATCCAGCCAGTGATCAGCAGCTCAAGCCTGTCGCGATCGGCCACGTTCTCGGCGATGCCCTCGGGCAGATGCGAGGTATCGGGCCGGCAGATCTGGTTCAGCCGCTTGATCGTATAGAAGACCTCCGCATGCAGGGCATTGGCGTTGATGGCGATGCCGAGCAGCGATGAAACCATCAGGGGCATCGGCAGCCCGGCAGCCTTGTAGAGCGGATGCGCCTGCCCCTTTTCATCGGCCAGGGCGACCAGACAGACGCCGCGCACCATCAGGCGCGAGGCCAGCGTCGTCAGCTCCATGGCCTGACTGCCGTCCGGAAGCGACAGCGTGATGCGGCCGTTGTGCTTCTCCAGCAAACCACCCCATTCGCAGATCTGCAGCGAGGATTCCTCGGTGCGCTCGGGGATCATCAGGCGCTCCATGACCTGGTCGAAGTCACGATAGACCAGGATGTTGCGGAACATGTTGGCGCGCACGTCGGCGCTCGACTGCACGACGGTGGGCTTGTTGTAGAAGTCCTCACAGTCCCAGCCGATCTGCAGCATGTGGTGATGCAGGTCCAGCCGGGGTTCGGCCATGCCCGGTGTGGTGTAGTTCAGGTAGATGTCCGGATTGACCCGGCGCAGCGCGATCAGTGAAAAGGTGGCCATGGCCAGATTGTCGGCCTCGCTGAGGCCATCGGGGATGTTCACCAGCGCCTGGCGCGCATGCTTGAGGTTCACGCGGCGCAGCGACTCCAGCTCCTCCATGTCGCCCCAGCGATAGGAGGCCCAGGAATGCTCGACGAGTTCCGGCGGAATATTCGCATCGTTGTTGAGTATCACGAGCTTGAGCCTCGAAAAGCTGCGTTCGGAGATGATTTTCAGCTGCGACAGCACATAGGGCGCGACCTCCGACCAGCCGAGCATGACCATGTGGTTGGTGATGTTCAGCCGCTCGTTGCGCAGCCGTTCCATCAGTCCGGAAACGATGCTGGCGCCGATGCCGATAAAGAAGGCGAAGATGAACACGCCGAGCACGACGGCGATGATTGAGAAGACGGCGATTTCCGAATCCCGGGGATAGGCGATGGTATTGCCGGGATCGGTGAACTGACGGAAGGCGAACCAGATCGGTGCCAGCATGCCCTGATCCTCGGTCGTGAGCTGGTTGTCGCGCGTGTAGTCGAAGTCCGGCATCGTGAAATGGCCGATCACGCCGCCGCCGATGGAAAGAACGCCAAGAAGCAGCACGATCAGGTTGATTTCCTGCATGAACTGACCCTCGCGCATGACCTCCCTGAGGTTGCGGACGATGACCATCCAGGGGCGGAGCAGGCGGATCAGACGCAGCATTCGCAGCGCACCGCCATAGGGAATGAACGCAAAGGCGGGCACCATGACGATCGTCGCCACGGTGTCGATCCACCAGTAGGCCCATTCGCTGATCTTCTCCCGCCTGGATTCGAAGCGGATGTTGCGCATGATGATCAGGCGGATGGCCAGCTCCACCGTGAAGAAGATGATGATGATCCACATCAGCGTGTCCTCGGCGAAGAAGGACATCAGGATGATCAGCGAGATCAGCATGCCGTAGGTCGGCGAATACATCGCGCTCTGCAGGTCGATGTAGCGGAACAGGCGCAGCGTGCGCAGCAGGTAGATGGCACGCAGCAGGCGCACGGCAGCGGCGTCCTGGGCATCGATCGGGATATTGAAGATGGTGATCAGGAGCGAGGCCACGCCGATGACATCCAGAACCAGGAAGAGCGCATCGATCTTCTGGTTCAGTGAAGAGCGATAGGGGTTGGTGCGCCGCTTGTAGAACATGATCGCAAAGCGCAGTCCGAGCTCGATGCTGAAGAAGGCGAAAAGCGCCCCGGCCAGCCAGGGGTTGTGGGTGAAGGAAAGCGCGATCAGGCCCATCATCAGCAGGCCGAAGCGGGGATGCATCAGCACCCATTCCATGTGGTGATAGAAAAGCGGGCGGTCGCTGAACACGGACTTCATATCAGATTCTCCAGGGTGGTGTCGCGGGGTACGGGCTCAGCTTGCATGCCCTGCCGGCGGATATCCGGTGTGAGTGGTTCTGACTGGCACATGGGCGTTTCCCGGGAGGCATGACTCAGGCCGAGTCTACTGGATGGAGCTGATCTGCCGTGTCAGAGCCTGACTGATCTGAACGGCCTTTTCCGGAGGCAGGAAGGACAGGATCTTGCCCACCTTTTTCTCATCCATGAGCAGAAATACCTTGACGACGGTGGCCAGCTCCAGCCTTGAGATGACCGGGGCTGCGCGCTCGGGCTTCATGCCCTCATAGACCGCCGTCAGCCGCTTGATTTTCTTGTTCTTGATATTCTTTTCATCGTTCAGGCGCTGCTGAATGCTGGCTTCGAGCTGTTGCAGTTCCTCGATCCGTTGCGCCAGCCTTGCCTCGGCCTTTTTCATCGCCTCGGCCTGCAGGGCGAGATCGCGTTCCTTTTTTTCCAGCTCTTCTTTCTGCCTGCGGATATTGGCCAGAAGGTCGTCATCGGGGAGGCCGGAATGAACGTCTTCGGAACCGGTCTCGGGAGGGCTGGCCTCGGCCGTCGCGATCACCTGGGGCAGATAGCGGAGCACGTCATCGTTTGTTCCCGTGGATGTCTCCATGGGAGGGGGTGCGGTTCTGCTACCGGGCAGGGAAGTCTTCTCGAGGTGCTCCGCGGATGATGTCGGTACAGGCGGGATCGCCTGGCGCTCATCGGTGACAAGCAGGGCGGAGCCATGACTGAGATGCAGAGCGGTTCTGCCCAGCACGGCCAGAGTGAGCACGATGAAGATTGAGATGACCAGAAGACGCTGGTTCATGCCGAGGCCGGGGACAGCCTTGTTGCGCTCAGATCATCGATCTGGCGTTGTTCCTGCTGCTCGGCATGCCGTCGTTCGGCGCGCGCCTGTTTTTTGTGCAGCAGATGGAACTTGCGTTCGTTCCGGTGCGCCAGAAACCATTCCTGCATCAGCCGCTGCTTGCATGCTTCGATTTCCCCGAGCTGCTGGTGAATCTGGCTGATGGCGGACTGCTGCTCACGCACCGAGACATCGAAGACGCTCAGCAGTGCTGCGGCATTGCGCGAACGCATGGCCTGGTCGCGCTGCTGATTCAGATGCCGGATGCGAATCACCGACTTCTGCTGCTGTTGCTCCAGCTCCCGCTTGATGCGGTTCAGTTCCGCCAGGTGGGTTTCTACCTGCTGGCGCTCCTGTTCACTGAGCTGGGCCAGGATTTGCGATGTTCTGAGCTTCATGGAAACCCTCCGTGTCGGATAGCTTGCGATAGAGCTCTAGCAAACCCTGTGCCGATTCTTTTCTCGGACTGCATGTCATCGTGTCCTGCTGCAGGAATGCGCGGATTTCCGGGAGCAGGGCAATGACGCGGTCAAGCTCCGGATTACTTCCGGATTCATAGGCCCCGATGGCAACCATGTCCTGCATGCGCTCATGCAGGGCCAGGGCCTGGCGCAGCGCACGCGCCGCTTTTGCCTCCTGCTCGCTCCAGAGGGTCATGGAAAGGCGGCTGACGCTTCTGAGGATATTGATGGCGGGGAAATGCCCCTGTTCAGCCAGGTTGCGATCGAGTACGACATGGCCATCGAGCACGGCCATGGCCGCGTCGGCAATGGGATCGGCCTGCAGGTCATCTCCTTCGACAAGGACGGTATAGAGTGCACTGATATTGCCGCCGTTCACCCCGGGTCCGGAACGCTCCAGCAGGTTTGCCAGCAGCGACAGACAGGAAGGTGTATAGCCCTTGCTGGTTGGCGGTTCGCCGAGCATCAGGCCGATCTCGCGCTGCGCCTGCGCCACGCGCGTGAGACTGTCCATCATCAGCATGACCTGGCGCCCATGGCCGCGGAAGTACTCGGCGATGGTCGTGGCCATGGCTGCGGCTCGCACGCGCAGCACCGGTGGCATGTCCGATGTGGCGATGACGACGACACTGTGCTCCAGGGCCTGATTCCCCAGCGCCTGTTCGATGAACTCACGGACCTCGCGATTGCGCTCGCCGATCAGTGCGATGACATTGATTTCGGCATCCGAATGGCGAGCCAGCATGCCAAGCAGCGAACTCTTGCCGATGCCGGCACCGGCGAACAGCCCCATGCGCTGTCCCCATCCCATCGGCAGCAGCGCATCGAGCGCCCGCACGCCCAGCTGCATCGGCGTGTCAATCATATGACGCTCGTAGGGATTGAGTTTCTCGCCATGGAAGTCACGGAATTCGCCGGCCGTATCCAGGGGGCGGCCATCCATCGGCTGGCCCAGGGCATCGAGGACCCGGCCAAGAAGATGTTCGCCCAGGCGCATGCCGGGCATGGAACCGCGGGGAAGCACGGGGGCTCCCGGTGCAATCCCGAGGGTTGAGCCAACGGGCATCAACAGGGTATGGCCATCGCGGAAGCCGACGATTTCCGCCTCGAGCTGGCCCTGGGTTCCCAGATCGATGTCGCATGCTTCGCCAATGCTGGCTTCCAGGCCGCTGGCTTCGATCACCGGGCCGACGAGCCTGTGAATCTTGCCGCGCAGCGGAAAGCCGCGATGCCGGGGAAGCATGCGCAGCAGCTGCTCGCGCGCCTGATGGTCCCAGAAGTCCAGGGTGTGCGAATCAGTCAATGTCATCCTGCTGCTCGGACTGTGGCGAGATTCCCGGGCTGCTGCCGGATGACACGGGGGCGGCGGTTGACCGGAACGAATCGCGCAACTGCTCCACATAGCTCTGAAGGGCATGCAGCGGGTCCACAAGGGCATCCTGGGTCTCGGAGATGATGCGGCATGTTCCCGGTCGAAGTGCGGGGTCGGGCCTGAGCGGCATGGGTTTTTCCATCAGCCGTTCAAAGGCATCCAGGTCGTCCGGGTGTACGGCAACCTTCAGTTCGCCCTCGGCTGGAATCTGTTCGGCGGCCTGCTGCGCCAGACGCACCAGGGTTTCAGGGGTTTCGAGGATCTCTTTTTCCAGGATCTGCATGGCGATGAAGCGGGCAAGGTCCAGTGCGGCATCGGCAAAGCCCTGACGGATGCGATCGATCTGGGCATCGGCATGTTTCAGGCTATGCTGCAGCGACTCCAGGATCTGCTCTCCCCGCTTTCTGCCCAGGGCCATGCCGGCCTTCTCGCCGGCGAGGTAGGCCTTGTCATAGGCCTCCTTCTCGATGATCTCCGCCCGGCTTTGGGCTTCCTTGAGCATGGATTCCAGCTGCTCCAGGCGATTGGCCGGCGCATGGGGCGCATCATGCGCCATGCCTGCAAACGGAAAGGGCGAGCGTTCCCCGGCTTCGAGAGGTGGCGAGGCTTCGGGAAAGTGAAGAGGCTGAATCTCGGCCATGATCTGAACCTAGACCATGTCGTCGCCGCTGCTCAGCGTGATGGCGCCATCGTCGTCGAGCTTGCGGATGACCTTGAGGATGGTCTGCTGGCTTTCTTCGACGTCGGCCAGCTTCAGTGGCCCCATGACCTCCATGTCTTCGCGCATGATCTCCGCGGCACGGCTGGACATGTTGCTGAAGAAGCGCTCGGCGACCTCGTCCGAGGCTCCCTTGAGCGCCTTGACCAGATCGTCGGTGGAGATGTGCTTGAGGATGGTCTGCACGTCGCGATCGGACAGATCCACGAGATCCTCGAAGACCAGCAGCATCCGGTCGACCTGCGAGAACAGCTCCTCGTCCCGGTCGCGCAGCTGATCCAGGATCGGGCGGGCAATATCCTTTTCCAGGCCCTTCAGAATCTCGACGACATTGAGCATGCCGTCGAAGCTGATGCCGGCCTCGCCCTGCACATCGGCCAGTTCCTTTTCCAGCGTTTCCTCGATATCTCGGACCAGCTCGCGCGGCACGCTTTCGATTTTGGACATGCGCATCACGACCGACAGCTGCATGTCCTCGGGCAGCAGCGCGATGACGCGGCTGGCCACATAGCTGTCGATATTGCCGAGAATCAGTGCGATCGTCTGCGGATGCTCGTTTTCGATGTAGGTGGCGATCATCTCCGGCTTCAGCCGGGCCAGCTTTTCCCAGATCGTCAGCTTCTTCGGCGCATTCAGCTGGCTGAGGAGCTGCTCGGCGCGGTCATGCTCGATGGCATGGCGGAAAAGCGCCACGACATCCTTCTTCGAGGAACGCAGCAGCGGATCCTCGGAATGATGCATTTCGAGATATTCCTCGGCCACCGAGTTCAGCACCTCGGTGTCGATCTTGCCGAGCTCGGCCATGCGTCGACCCAGCCGGCTCAAGGTTTCATCGTCAAGATCCTTGACCAGCGGGGCCGAGGCTTCGGGGCCAAGCGCGAAGAGCAGAATGGCGGCCTTGTCCTCGCCGGTCAGCTTCTCCTTTCCCCTCATGCGGGATCCACCCATTCACGCAGAACCCGACTGGCGCGATCCGGTTCCATGGCCACGCTCTGGCGCAGCTTCTCGAGATTGGCCAGCCGTTGATAGGCTTCAGGCGAAAGCTGGGTTGGTTCGGGCAGGGACGGAAGCGGGTTCGCCTGTGCCTCCACCTCGTTGCTGCCAAGCCTCCTGGCCAGGGGGCGCAGAACGAACAGCGCCAGCAGGACCAGCGCCAGCGCGGCCATGCTGTAACGGGCGATCTGAAGATAGAAGGCCTTGTTCTCAGCCGCCTCCAGTGCCTCCCGGTCCGCGTTGCTGGAGATGTCCACGAGCGGCAGGCTCTGGACCTCGAGCGAGTCCTCGCGGTTTTCATCATATCCCATGGCCCGTTCGACGAGCTGCCGGATGCTGGCCAGTTCTTCCTTCGAGCGCGGCGTGAAAACCTGCTTGCCGTCCTTATCCGTCGTGTAATGTCCGCCGACGATCACTGCGACGGAAAGCTTCCGGATACTGCCGAACGGGACGATCCGGTGTTCGTGCGTCGTGCTGATTTCATAGTTGTTGACGCTTTCGCTGCGTGATGCCTGGTCCTGGGGAGGCTGCGCCGAGGCCACCGAGCCATCGGCCTGAACGGCCGGATTGGCGCCCGGCGTGTTCGAGGCCATGCCCGGGACCCCGATCGGTGCAGCGTTCGTTCCGGTTGACGAATGCTTCTCCTCAATGGCCTTCTGCGAGCGCAGAACCTGTTCATCCGGATTGTAGCGGGTGCTGTTCTGTTCGACATATTCGCGGTTGATGCTCGAGGAGACACGCACCACGGCCTGCCCCGGTCCGACGATCTGCTCGAGCATGCCGGTGATGCGTTGCTCGATGTTGCGCTCCAATCGGGCCTGATATTCCTGCATGCTCTGGCCCTCGGACATCGGCTGCTTTTCATCGTTGCCGGAAAGCATGTTGCCGGAGGAATCCACGACGGTGACCGCGCCGGGTTCCAGCTCCGGGATACTGGCCGCAACCAGGTTCTGGATGGCCAGCACGGTCTTCTTCGGAAGCCGCTGGCCGCCGATCTGCAGCATCACCGACGCACTGGCCTTGCGGTTGCGCTCGGCAAAAGCCGATTCCTTCGGCATGACAAGATGCACACGGGCTGCCTGCACCTGCGGAATGACCTCGATCGTGCGGGCCAGCTCCCCCTGAAGGGCGCGCTGCAGGTTGACCTTGCGGGTGAAGTCGGAAAGGCCGAATTCGTTGGACTGATCGAACAGTTCAAAACCGGTATTGCCGCTGGGGGCCACCCCCTGGCCGGCAAGCTTCAGGCGGACCTGATAGACCTGATCCGCCGGCACCATGACGGTGCCGGAACCTTCGAGCCGGTACGGAATATGCTCCTTTTGCAAAACCTCGACGATGGCCGCGGCATCCTTTTCCGACATGCCGGCATAGACCGCACGGTAGGGGGTCTCGGAGGACCACAATACCAGACCGATGAAGCCAGCCAGCATCAGGCTGCCGGCCGTGAAGAGCAGCAGGCGGCGGTATCTGGCAAGCACTTGCGGTATCTCGATCGTGGTCGCAGGAGACTGGGGGGCGCCATCGGCCGACGGGCCGGGGGCGGCCTGAGCCTGGATGCTGGCGGACTGGGCGGGGGTCAGTGAATCAGCCATGATATCGTCCTATGGCCTCAGACCTGCATCCGCATGACTTCGCGATAGGCATCGACGAGCTTGTTGCGGACGCTGAGCATCAGCTGAAATGAAAGATCGGCCTTCTGGATAGCCAGCAGGGTTTCCGATGTGTTGCCGCCCTGGCCGGTAGCCAGGGCCTCGGCTGCCCGGCTGGCCTCATGGTGCTGGGCGTTGACCTGCTCGGTGTAGGCCTTGAGGAAGGCGGCAAAGTCGCCCCCCTGTTTTCCGCTTGCGGCCTCGGGTTGACCGGTCTTCGTGATCTCGGGAAAGGATGGGATCGAGGAAATCGTCATGGCCTGCCTCCTAACGCAGCAGTTCGAGTGATTTCAGAAACATGCGCTTGGCCGCCTGCATCGTCGTCACATTGGCTTCGAAGCTGCGGCCGGCCGACTGCATGTCCACCATCTCCTCGACGGTGTTGACGTTCGGGTACTTCACGAAGCCTCGGGCATCGGCATCCGGGTGCGAAGGATCGTAGACCTCACGGAACGGACTCGGGTCCCTGGCCACATAGGCCGCCTCGACGCCCTGAAGGGCATCCCTGGAAAGGCGGCTCTGGAAGACCGAGGAAAAGGGCTGATGCAGCGGCAGGCTGCGGAAGACTACCTGCCGGCGCCGGTAGGGGCCGCCTTCCGAGGTGTGCGTGGATTCGGCATTGGCGATGTTCTCGGCAATGATGTCCATGCGGGTGCGCTGGGCCGACATGCCCGCGGCACTGATGTGCATTGAGGTCAGAAGATCATTGGCCATCAGCGACTACCCTCCTTGATGGCATTGGCCAGGCCGTTGAGACGTCCTTTAAGCAGCCGCACGGTCAATTCATGCATCAGCTGGTTCTCGCTCATGCGCGCCATCTCCCGCTGCATGTCGACGGTATTGCCGTCCATGCGTCGGGTCTTGACGGTCTGCTGGAACGGGGTATCTATGCTCGTGGATTCAAGTTTGCCGAAATGCATCCGATGAGTCATGGCAGGGCCGGCATCCAGCCGCTGCTGCTGCGCGGCCAGGAAATCGGCGAAGCTGCGCGTGTCGGCGTGATAGTTCGGCGTATCGGCATTTGCGATGTTGGCCGCGTTGACGGCCTGCGCCTGCTCGCGGGCTATCAGGGCCGCCTCCAGGGTTCGAAATCCGGATCCAAACAGGGTAATCATGGTCTGACATCTCTCCTTCATGTCGGCCATGGCGTTCCTTCGCTCGACCGGTCTGGGCTTTCCCGAACTAGCCAGCAACTGCCATGCCAGATTCATAGGCGTTCAGCTTGTTGCGCAAGGTGCGGATGCTGATGCCGAGCAGTTTGGCCGCCTCGGTGCGGTTGCCCTGGACATGAATCAGCGTTTTCTCGATCAGCGCACGCTCCATGTCCCGGATGCTTACCCCGGCCTGGACGATCGGCTCTTCCTTGTCCGGCTGGCTGCCCTGCAGGGACATTTCCTCCAGGGCAAGATGTTCGGGTGCAATCTCCCCTTCAATCGCCATCAGATAGGCCCGGTGCATGCAGTTCTCCAGTTCCCGTGCATTGCCGGGCCAGGGGTACTGCATCAGGCGGGCGACGGCGGCCTCGCTGATGGCGGGCGCAGGACGCCCGTAGGTCTTGGCGAAGCGCCCCAGGAAATGCCGGGCCAGTGGCATGATGTCGGCCTTGCGCTGACGCAGTGGCGGCAACTGGATGGTCACGACATTGAGACGGTAATACAGATCCTCGCGGAAGATGCCTTCGCGCACGGCCTGGGCGATATCGCGATTGCTGGTCGCGATCACGCGGACATCCACCTTGACCGGCTTGCGTCCGCCCAGGCGATCGACCTCACCCTCCTGCAGCACCCGCAGAAGCTTGGCCTGCAGGTGAACCGGCATCTCGGTGATTTCATCCAGCAACAGGGTTCCCTCATGGGCCAGCTCGAACTTGCCGGGACGGGCGCTCGTGGCGCCGGTAAAGGCCCCTTTTTCATGGCCGAAGAGTTCCGCTTCCAGTACGCCCTCCGGGATGGCCGCGCAGTTGATGGCGATGAAGCTGTTCGCTTTCCGCGGTGAACAGGCATGCAGGTAGCGCGACAGCCGTTCCTTGCCCGTGCCGGATTCGCCGATCACCAGCACCGAAGCGCAGCTCGGGGCCACAAGCGCAACCCGGTCCAGGAGCCGCCGGGTTTGCACATCCTCGGTGACGAACAGTTCACCGGAGCTGCTGTCAGGCTCGGGTTTCTGGCTTGAGGCCTGCTGCGACAGCTCGATCTGGTGGCCGCATTTGCGCAGATAGATGTGCATGACTTCATCCGGAACGGGCATCAGCCGGTAATCGATGACGCCGGCATCCATCAGTTCCGCGGCCCGTTCCGCATCGCCGCGAGTGGAAAGCACGACGAGATTGGCCTGATGGCAGGCGCGAAACAGGCGCTGCACCGTGGCCAGTGAGGTCACCGAGTCCCAAAGCAGAACCAGGGACTGTTCGATGGCTTCCGGAGTTTCTGTAAGCGGCAGGGATACGACGGGGGTCTCGGGCAGAAGCCGGCCCAGTTGCACTCGCATCTCGGCATCCTCGGTCTCGGGGAAGCCCATCAGAAAAATCTGCTGAAGGCGCGTCGTGCTCATGGCCTTTCTCCGAGCAAACGGCTTGCCATCTGATCGGCCAGTACAAGCCGGGCCAGGGAGGCATAGGCATCCTGACTGGAGGCATCGGCCAGGCGGGACAGGCGTTCGGCCGCTTCGCGGGTTTCCCCGGTGTGCATTTCGCAGATGGCGACATGATATTCCCAGGATGAATTGCGTTGGGCTTCGTCTACCTCGAGAAAGAGCTTTCTGGCCTCGGCATAATGCTCGGCCTGAAACAGAGCCTGGGCATGGCGAAGCAGCGCGGATTTCGGATCGACCCCGGGGCTTTCACGATACTGCTTCCATGCCGAGGCGGCGTTGAGCCAGCGCTTCTGCTTCTCGGCGATCTCTGCCCGGGTTTTCCAGTAGTCCCCGCGGGATTCGGGAGCCAGGTCAGCAGCTGCGACCTGGGACAGGGTCTGCCGCGCTTCCTGAATGCGCCCCTGCTGCAGCTGGATGCGGGCCACCGTGGCCAGAATTTCGGGGCGATAGATGGTGGATTCGTGGCTGTTGAGCCAGCGCATGCTTTTTTCGATAGCATCCTGATCATTGCGGTCACGCCAGAGCTTGATACGCTCGTTCATGATGCGCTGGCCTCGCAGCGTCGAACGATCCTTCTCATAGAGGGCTGCGAGCATCTCGTCGGCTGCATCCAGCAGCATGACTTGCCGCATGGCCCGTGCAATGCCGAAATGGATCTCCCACGCCTCGTTCGGCCCCGGTCTCAATCCCGGATAGGCGCGCCAGAGCCTGACAGCGCTCAGCCATGCCTGAGCTTCGATCAGCTCGCTCAGGCGCTGGCGCATCAGCTCCGAGCCTTCCCTGCGGGCCATTTCTGCGATCCCGCTGTCGCGCGAGATTGCGGCATGGGCATAGGCCAGCAGGGCGGGCCGGTCATGCCCGGCCTCAGGTTCCATCCGCATCAGCCGGCTCCATAGCCGGGCCAGATCGAGCGTGGCTTCATCCTCGATGATCGAAAGCTGATTGGCATCGGCCAGCTTCTTCAGGCTGGCCATGGCGGCGAGCAGGGTGTCCCTGTCGGTTTTGTTGCGAAGTTCGAGCATCAGTCTGCGCATGAAGGCCTGCCGGCCGATCAGGGTTTCCGCCTGGGCATTGGCCAGCAGGCCGTATTCCTTGATGGCTTCGCGGATGTCATCTTCCGGACTTTCACCCCCGGCAAGGATATCGGCATGCAGAAGCCGCACCCTGGGAGCGTATTCGCTGGTCAGGTAGCTATTCAGGAAGCGTTCGGCATGTTTCCTGGCCAGATCCTCGAACCCGAATCGATGCAGCAGCAGAACATAGGTGGAATAGAACCGGGGTTCTGATGTGACGATGTCGGCATGGGTCTGCATCAGCGACTTCAGGGAATCAAAGGCCGCCTCGAATCGCTGCTCCTGCCAGTCCACCATCGCCATCCATGCCAGCCCCAGCGCCTGTTCCCGGCTGCCCGAGGCGACATGGATGCCGTATTGCAGAAGATCGCTCCTGGCCTGCCCCAGGTGCCCCTGATCCAGGTGGATACGGGCCAGCAGCAGCCAGGCCCGGCGCTGCTCAAGCGGTCCCTGATCCTGTGTCAGCAGTTCGCGCAATGCGGCGCTGGCCTTTTTCAGCTTGCCGGCATGCCAGAGCAGCGAAGCACGCTGCCAGCGGAATTCGGGGGCCTGCGGGTGGTCGGGAAACTCATGCAGCATCGCCTCGGTTGCAGCCAGGGCCGGCTGGATGTCGGAGTAATGATTGTGTCTGGCGCGGAAGAGCTCGGCCTCATAGACCAGCTGCATCAGGGCCATGCGTTCCGATGGTTCCAGCTGCAGGTCCCGGAGCAGGAGATGGGCGGTGCGAATGGCCTGTTCCGGATTGCCGTTCTGCAGAAACGCGCGTACGCCCTGAATCTTCTCGCCATTGCCGGCCAGCGCCGTCAGAGGAGTCAGGAGCAGGCACAGGGCCAGGAACATGCTTTGTATCAGGATCATGCCGGCGCATTCGCAAGATGCGTGCCGATTTGCCCGCAGAATGCGGAGACACTGTTTCGGCCTGTTTCAGATGAGGCTGAAGGGTCCGGATCCGGGCGCTGGCCAAAGGCGCCAGTGGTTCAGCCCTGGGGTGGCTGCAGCCCCTTCTTCTTGATCTTCTCGACCAGTGTCGTGCGGTTCATCGCCAAAAATTTGGCGGCGCGGTTCTTGTTCCAGTTGAATCGCTGCAGCGCGGAGAGGATCAGGTGGGTTTCGAATTCATCGACCGTGGCCTTCAGATCGATGGACTCGGCCTGATCCACATCGATGCGGAACTTGCGTTGGGTGCGCTGGGATTCATCCAGCATGCGCGATGGCAGATCCTCGACCTCGATCGGTCCTTCCTGTTTCAGGGCACTGATCCGCTCGATCAGGTTCTGCAGCTCACGCACGTTTCCCGGCCATGGGTAATGCAGCATGATTTCCGCCGCTTCATCCGAGATGCCGGTAATGTTGGACCCTTTGGATGCGTTGAAGCGTGCGATGAAGCTTCTCGCCAGCAGCAGGATGTCCTCGCCTCGCTCCCGCAGCGGGGGCAGGTGAAGCGGAATGACATTCAGACGGTAATACAGATCCTCGCGGAAGCGCCCGGCCTCGATTTCTGCCTCGAGGTCGCGATGTGTGGCGGCAATGACGCGCACGTCCACCTGGATGGTCTGCTGGCTGCCAACAGGCTCGAAGCAGCGCTCTTGCAGCACGCGCAGCAGCTTGACCTGCAGCTTCGGACTCATGTCACCGATTTCGTCGAGGAAGATCGTGCCCCCATTGGCAAGCTCGAATCGACCCGGCCGGGCGCGAACGGCGCCGGTGAAGGCGCCCTTGACATGGCCGAAGAGCTCGGATTCCAGCAGCTCCTCGGGGATTGCCCCGCAATTGATCGAAACCAGTGGCTTGCTGGCCCGCGTGCCGGATTTGTGCAGGGCCTTGGCCAGCACCTCCTTGCCGGTTCCGGATTCGCCGGTGATCAGCACCGTGCTGTCGGAGTTTCCGAGAAGGCGAACGGTTTCCTGCAGTTTGCGAATCGCCTCGCACTGGCCGATGAAGTCGGAGGTGCTTTCGACGCTGCGGATCTGTTCGCGCAGCTGGCGGTTGTCCCGTTTCAGCTGTCGGGTCTTCAGCAGCTCGCCGATGCGCACGATCAGCTCATCGATGTCGAAGGGCTTCTTGAGGAAGTCGTTGGCGCCCAGGCGAACGGCATCCACGGCCGTGTCCACCTCGGCATAGCCGGTCATGATGATGATGCCCATATCGGGGTCGGCCTGGCGGAATTCGCGCAGCAATTCGATGCCATTGCCGTCCGGAAGCCGGACATCGAGCACGGCAAGATCGAACTTGCCCGTGTTCATCGCCTCGCGCGCACGCAGCGCATTGGCTGCGCTGGTCACATGATAGCCCTCGGCCTCCAGGGCCTCTTCGAGGATCAGTCGGAAATCCTCATTGTCTTCGACCAGCAGAACAAAGGCTGCCTGTTTCACGCGGGTCACCTCCGGTATTCCGCCCGATGCCGCAGCGGACGATTTCCAGA
>CAZDLB010000002.1:0-20950 GCA_964505995.1 uncultured Zetaproteobacteria bacterium | reverse complement strand
CCAGACGTCTGGAAATTGGCGCTTTGTAGCAGCATTCCACTTCCAAGTCAAAATAATGACACTATGGCATGCAAAAGCAAGCCCCGCGATGTGCGACCCGCTCTTTGTCGGCATCTGCGGGATTAAAGTTGGCCCGTAGCGGACCGATAGATACTGGTGCCGGGGTCCGAGGTGTCCCGGCCGGATGGTGCAATCCGATTTCCAAGGAGGTGCGATATGGCGATAACGGTTCAGCCTGTGGATGGCCTGATTCATCGTTTGCTGCAGCAGAACAGCAGGAGCGAGCCAGCGCCGCGTGGTGGCGAGGCCATCACCCGTGACCACGTCAGCATCTCTTCCCAGGCACGAGCCCAGGCGGCACCGGAGTCCGGCGAGGCCTTGGAGCACAGAGCGGGGCGGTCAACTCCGGAGGCGGCCGATGAACGCAGGGGGCGCGCCTTGGAATCACACTTGCTAGCGCTCTACCGGTCCCATGACGGGATAGGAGGATAGCGGATGGATCCATCGAGGCTGCTGCTGGCCGAGGATGATGAGGCCCTGGCCTCGTTGCTCAAGGAATATCTGGAAGAAGCCAGTTACGACGTGCATGTCTGCCACAGGGGCGATGATGCGTTGCAGGCGCTGAAGGACAGCCATTACGACCTTCTGCTCAGCGATATCGTCATGCCAGGCGCCGATGGCCTGAGCCTGCTGCGCCATGTTTGCGAACAGAATCTGGATACACTGGTCGTGCTGATGACCGGCTATTCCGGCATCGAGGATGCGTTGCATGCCGTTGAGAAGGGGGCCTATGATTTTGTCAGCAAGCCCTTTCAGCTTCCGGAGATACGCGTGCGTCTGGACAATGCCGCCCGCTATCAGCAGCTCTGCCGAAAGTGGAATGAGCTGCACCGCGCGCCCTCGGCCGAGGCGCTGTCTGCGCCGGGACCCCTGGTGGCCCGCGCATACGGACATTCGGGGCGGCATTAGATGTTGAAACTACTGATCATCGAGGATCAGCCCGCGGTGCGTGAGGTGGTGGCCGATCTCGTCGGCGATCTGTACCCATCCGTCGAGCTGGTCCAGGTCGGCAGCATCGGCGAGGCGCGCAGTGAACTGACCACACATCAGTGGGATGGCATGATCACCGACATGAGCCTGCCTGACGGCAACATGCTCGAGCTGATCGAGTCATTGCACGAAGAGGGGCTGAAGCTGCCGCCGACGGTGCTGATGAGCGGCTTTCTGACCTCCGAGCGCATGGCCCAGGCCCTCAGGCTTGGCATCCAGCATGTGCTGGCCAAGCCCTTTGATCCGGAGGTTCTGATGAGCTGTCTGGCCGGCATGTTTGATGAAAAGGGCGGGGCATCTGCTCAGGCTGGAGGCGAGGCGAGGGCGAGTTTGCCGGCGAAAGCCAGGGCCAGCGATCGGCTGCTTCCGGAGATGTTCGACATGGATCGCCGTCTCGGGCTGATCTATCGCATGTTCGACGAGATTCCCTCGCAGAAGGATGTGTCTTCCGTCTGTGCCAGCGCGCTGAACCTGGCGATGGAGTCCGTGCATGCGAATGCGGGCTTTCTGGCGCTGTATGAGCGTCGCAGCAACCAGCTGGTGATGGTGGCCTCGCAAGGGCTGGAGGGGTTGCCGACCCATTGCCGTCTTGGGGAAACGCCGTTCCAGGGGCTGATTGCCGGCGAGGAAGAGCTGATCCTGCCGGATGCGGATGCGCCGGCCTGCTGGCCCGGTGTCCGGGAAGGTTTTCTGGTGGCCTGTCCGGTACGCCTGCAGGGCGTACCGATGGGCGTGGTCTGTCTGATGCGCCCGGCGGATGGGCAGGAGCTCAGGGCCGAGGCGCGCCAGTTGCTCGGGCTGCTGGTGAAGAAGCTGGACACGATCCTCGACAATCGCGCCGTGCATGCGGCGCTGGCGGACAGCATGCGGGAAACCCTGGTGGCGCTGGTGCGTTCGCTTGAGGCACGCGATCGCTACACCAAGGATCACTCCGCGCGCGTCGGCGCCCTGTCGGCCATCCTGGCCCGCGACCTCGGGCTTTCCGAGGAGCATGTGGATGTGATCCGCACCGGCGGACTGCTTCACGATATCGGCAAGTGCGGCGTGCCCGATGCCGTCCTGCTCAAGCCGGGGCGTTACACCGATCAGGAATTCGCGATCATGAAGGCGCATCCGGCTATCGGCGATCATATCATGAAGAACATGGATACAATGGTTCGTGAGCGGCTGATGATTCGGCATCACCACGAACGCTTCGATGGCCTGGGCTATCCCGACCGGCTGGCCGGTGAAGAGATTCCGCTGGAATCGCGCATCGTCTGTGTTGCCGATGCCATCGATGCGATGACGACGCACCGGGTGTACCGCAAGGCCAGACCGCTGTCGTTTGCGCAGGAACAGCTGGAAGCCAATTCTGGCACGCAATTTGATCCACAGGTCGTGGAGGTGGCGCTGGCGGCCATTGCCCGGGGCGATGTGCGCACCCAGGCTGAGCCCGGAGCCGAAAACGAGGCCGTCGTGATGCCGGTTTCCTCCCTCATATCCGTAAAGACAGGGGTTCGCCATTATGCCTAATGAAGCCAGCACGAAGACGAAAAAGGATCAGGGGCGTCAGAATTTCCGCATTGACGATGTCATTCCGCTGAACGACGAAAAATTGACGCCCGAGGAATATGCCGTTTGCAGGCGTCAGGTCGGCATCCGTTCCCGGCAGAACAGCATGCTGCGCCAGATGGTCGGCCGCGACCTCTTTCCAGCCGAGGGCGGGGAGGGCATGAGTCCCGACATGGTCAAGGGGCTGGAGGCCCTGGATGCGAAGCTGAACTATCTGATCGGCATCAACATGCTCAACGATGCCAATCACAGCCATCTGAAGGAAAGGCCGGTCAACCTCAGCATCACTGGAGCCAGCTTCATCTCGGATGAATCCTATGCCGTGGGCGATGCCATCCGGCTGACAATGATGCTGCCGGTGTTTCCGCCGACCATCATCGAGCTGGTGGGCACGGTGCGGCGCGTGGAATCCCATTCCGGCGGCCGCTGTCGGGTAGCGCTGAAATTCCATTATCGCTGCGATGACGAGGAAGAAGCCATCAGTCAGTATGTGTTCCGGCGGCATCGCGAGATGATCCGCGCCGAGGCCAGGCGCCGGGAGCAGGCTGCCTGAATCCCGAGTTCTGAAACGCTGGATGCCGGGCTGCAGCCCGGCATCCAGCCATGTCATTCGGACGGCATGTCGCCTGCGACCTCTACGCGGTTGCGGCCATGATGCTTGGCCTGATACAGGGCCCGGTCTGCCGCCTTGAAGGTTTCGGCGTGACTGCATGAGCCATCGTGACAGGCCACGCCGATACTGGCGGTGACATCGAGATGGCCGTAGCGTGTCTGAAAGGGGTGGGATTCGATGGCCTGGCGAAGGCTCTCAGCCAGCCGGCGGCTGATCTCCAGATTGCTCTCGGGGAAGACGACGCAGAATTCCTCGCCGCCGATGCGTGCCGGTAGATCGGTCGAACGTGTGCTTTCCCGGAGTATGGCCGCCAGCTGCCTGAGGATCTCGTCGCCCGCATCGTGACCATAGCGATCATTGATCTGCTTGAAATGGTCGATATCCACGATCAGAAAACCGAAGGGCTTGCCGTTCAGGCCCTTCAGGAACTCGGCCAGATGCCGACGGTTGGCCAGGCCGGTCAGCGGGTCGTTGCGGGCTTCCGTTTCGGCCTGCTGCAGCCGGTCCGAAAGGCTGGACAGTTCCTGAAGATGCTGCTGCATGGTCCGTCGCAGACTGGCGCTGGCGCTGGCCAGGTGATTGCCGGCCTTGAGAATCCCCTCTCTGGCCTGCTGCAGCATCCGCCTGGCTTCCTCGACATCCTCGGGCAGGTCCTTTTCCAGCAGCTCGCGCGCCTGCTGAAGCTCGGGAGAGGCTTCGCCGGCCTCGGCCAGGAGTTCCGAGATGGATTCCAGTGAAGGCTGAATCGCGCCAATGAGCTGCCGAACCTCGTGGTTCAGCGAGGCATCGCTGCTGAGGTGTGCCTTCAGAATCCGGAGCAGCATTCGCAGGCGTTCGGACAGCCCGGCTTCCCCTTGCGGCTGCTGACCCAGGGCCCGGAAACATGCAAGCACAGCCTGTTCGGCGGCCGGCATGTCCTGCAGCGCCTGGATCAGGATCTGCTGTCGCTGCTCGGCATGCCGCTGGATGGCATCCCGCTCGCCATCTTCGATCTCGCTGCCCGCCTGCCCGCGGATCAGCGCACCGTGTTCGGCGTCGAGAAAGCGGGCGAGCAGTCCCGCCAGCCACTGATACCGGGCCATCGGGATACCGGGATTCTGTCGCATGCGCTCCAGATCGGAGACCATTCGGCGGGTCAGGCTGCGAAGCTCGGGATCATCGGCTCTGGATTGAAGCACCAGCGGCCGGATGGTATCCATGCCCCGGAGCAGTTCGTCGAGGGTATCGGCAGGGTTGAAGAGGTCGCTTTGGCTCATGCGCGCCCCGTGGTTCAGCCGCGATCCATCGAGCGCATGCGCGCAGCCTCGACGGCCAGGATGGTGTTGGCCTGATCAAGCTCGGTGGAGCTCAGACTTTTTCCCGCTTGCCTAAGCTCGGCTCGCAGCGCTTCGATTTCGGCCAGGGTCTCGGGATCGGGTGTCCGGCCCTGGCCCAGTTGATCCATCGCTTCATCCAGAAGGCTCAGGCCCCGTTCGAGGGAGTTCCAAGCCTCCTGCTCGGAGGCGTTTGCAGCTGAGGGATTGGGCTCCGGGGGCAGCACGGCTTCCCCTGCCCTCAGGCTCAGTTCGCTTTCAAGCAGCTTCCCGAAAGCGCCGCTGCGGCTTGTCGAGTCCGTTTTCGGGCTGGCGGGCTGGCGGATCGGTCCGCGGTTCTGGATCTTCATGGCTCATTCCTCGCACCCGGGATTGGACGCATGCGTCCGGGCGGGAATTCTACGCAAGAATCAGGCCAATCCTCGGTCTAGCGGACGGGGCGAATATCGATGCTCAGCGCATGGATCTTCGATCGCATCAGCGGCCTGAGCACCTCCAGAATGCGGCGATGCGCCTGCAGCCGGCTGAGCCCTTCAAAGGCCCGGGCCGAGATATGCACGACGAAATGTCCGCCCCCGGATTCACGCGCGCCGGCATGGCCGGCGTGTTTCCAGGACTCGTCCTCGACCTCCAGCTTATCCGGGGCAAATGCCTCGACAAGAAGGGCGCGGATCTGCTCGCTTGTCTCAGTCATCCCTTTTTTTCCGATACAGCGTGAAGATCTTTCCGATGCCAGCAATCAGCTGGGCGCCGGTTGCATCCGCAAGCTGCTCGGCCATCCGTTTGCGGCTGTCGCGGTCATCGTCGGCAATTTGCACCTTGATCAGCTCATGCGCGTCAAGCGCGGCCTCGGTTTCGCTGCAGACCGCGTCGGTGATGCCTTTCTGGCCGATGCGCACGACGGGCTTCAGATGGTGGGCCTTTCCTTTCAGGTTTCTGATTTGTGATTTGTCCAGATGCATGGCTCAGCCTCGGCGGTTTATGAATGTTGCGGCACCCTAGCAGTCTGTCGGGCTTATGATAAATCTCTGCGCGGCAGGGGCAGTGCTTCTAAGCGGAAGGTTTCGTCGTTGATTCACTACAACGTAGCTCCTTCGAATCCAGTCTTCATGCCTTCCCACCGGTTCGCTGCGATCTCCCCGGGGCCGACAGGCTGCTGGCATGGCCTCCCATTGGTATGAATATTGCTTATACAACGCCTGAGTCCGTCTCGTAAGCGGTTGCGGCAGCATGATGCCGTCGGGTCGGAGATAAGGCACGGTTTGCCGGGAGGTGATGCATGCCAGGATATACAGCGCCACTGTGGGCGTCTTGGAAGGTCGCGGGGTAGGGGTGTCTGCGACGCCGTTGCGCGAGGATCCGAGCCGCGCGGTCATCATCGGGGCCGGCCGCGGCGGTACGTCCATCATCGAGATGCTTCACGACGAAGACCTGGTTGACATCGTCGCCGTGGTCGATGTGGATCCGGATGCGCCGGGACTGAAGCTGGCACGGAAATACGGCATCGCGGTCTATCACGATGCTGCCGAGGCTCTGCAGCAGAACGCGCCCTGTGTGGCCTTCAACATGAGCGGCAACGAGATGGTTGAGGCGGTGGCCGCCGATATCCTCGGCGCAGGCGGCGTGATCGGCGGGCTGGAAGCGAAGCTGATCTGGCGCATGGTCACGAATCTGAAGCAGGCCAAGGCCGAGCTTCGCCACCAGGCGACCCATGATGCGCTGACCGGTGCCTACAATCGCCATTTCGGCATGGAGCAGTTGCGCGTGGCCATCTCGCGGTTCCAGCGACATGGCCATCCCTTTTCGGTGGTCATGCTGGATGTGGATCATTTCAAGGCTGTCAACGACCGCTATGGCCATGCCGCCGGTGATGCGGTCCTGTGCCGGATCGCCGCGATGCTCAGGAGTCGCCTGCGGCAGGCCGACTTCGTCTGCCGCTGGGGCGGAGAGGAATTCCTCGTCATTCTGCCCGATACCGAAAGGCCAGGGGCGGCTCAGGCTGCCGGAAACTGGCTGAAGGCGCTGGCGCATTCGCCGGTGCAGCTGGCGACCGGCAGGGGAGAGTCCATCGTCGTCAGCTTTTCCGCCGGAGTTGCGAGTTTTTCCGAGGTTCTGGACGGCGCCGACCCATCGTCTGCATGTCGCGATACCGATGCGGCGCTTGAGGCGCTGCTGCACCTTGCGGATCAGCGCCTCTACCAGGCCAAGGCAGCCGGGCGCGCCCGCGTCGAGGCGGGAGAGGCCGTGCCGCTCTGAAGGGCGGGGAACCCGTCCGTTCCGGCATCCGGAAGCGGGTGGGACGGGATGCGAAACAGCGTTGCCCGCAGGCCCATGTTCGCTAGAGTGGAGCGATGCAGACCACGCAGCGTGAGCATCTGAAAGACACCGAGGATTCGGCCACTGAAGCGCCGCAGGAGCTGGCGCCCCGCTTCCCGATTCGCTGGCGCTGGACGATGCTGGTCGGCTTTGCCGTGGCCGTGTCGATCGTCGTGCTGTTTCTCATCATCCTCGACATGGAGCGCGATGCCTGGCTGGAGAGCCAGGCGGCTCAGGCCGAGGTGCAGGTTGACCGGCTGGTGGACGAACTGAAGATCCCGATGCTGGCCGGCAGCAAGGCGGAGATCGACCTGACGGTGCAGAGCTTTCTGAAAAAGGTGCCCTCGGTGATGGGGGTGCATATCCAGTATGTCACCGGCGAGGAGGAGCATTACGGTGCGGTTGAGGCCGACGATGCCCTGCTGCATGAGCTTCCGAAACATACCAATATCCATCGGCTTCCGGCCGAGCGCATGTGGTATGTGAAGAAGGTGGTCTATGCCGGCACGACCATCGGTTCGGTGGGTGTGCGTTTCTCCGAGCAGGCCTGGAAGGAGCTGGCCGGCCAGCTGGTCACGCGCATCGGTATCGCGGCCGTCGTCGTGATCATCCTCTCCAGCGTGCTGGTCTACTGGATTGCCGGACGCATGAGCCAGCCGCTTGAGATGCTGGCCGACGCGGCCCGGCATGTGGCCTACGGGGACTACAGCATCCGGCTGCCGGTCAAGGGCAATGACGAGATCTCCGATGCCATCACGCAGTTCAATGCCATGGTCGGGGAGCTGGCGCACAAGGAAGAGCTGCGCGATGTTTTCGGCCGCTATCTGAATCCCAAGCTGGTTTCCGAGGTGTTCGAGAGCGGCAAGGTCAGGGTGGAGAACCGTCGTCAGGAAGTCACGGTGCTGTTCGCCGACATGGTTCAGTTCACGTCCTTTTCCGAATCCACGGATACCGAGGAGGTCATCGAGGTGCTGAACAAGCATTTCGAGGTCTTTCATCGCGTCATCGATTATTACGGCGGGCATGTGGACAAGTACATCGGCGATGCGGTGATGGCCGTGTTCAACCATCCGAACGAGGATCCCGATCATGCCCGGCATGCCGCCAAGGCCGGGCTGGCGATGACCATCGCCTGCTCCAAGCTCGGCGTTCTGCGTTCCAACGGCGAGCCGATATCCTTCCGCGTCGGCCTGAATCGCGGCGAGGCGATCGTCGGCAATATCGGCGCGGCTGAAAGGCAGGAATATACCGTCATCGGCGATACCGTGAATGTCGCTTCGCGCATGGCCGGACTCGGCGAGGGTGGCGAAGTCGTGATGAGCGAGGCAACATTCGCGCAGCTGGGCGAGGGCTTCGCCTTCCACAGTATCGGCCAGCGCGAGATCAAGGGGGTCAGCCAGCCCATCAAGTGCGGCACGGTGACGGCCGAAAGCGAGGATGCCAAGCGCAACATCGCGCATGCCGTGGCGCTGGCCTTTGATCTGACCCTGCCGTCGGATGTGCGGCATATTATTGGAGACATCTAGGTCCATGCGATTCGGTCTGTTCATTGCGTTGCTGTCGCTGCTGCTTTCCGGCTGCGCCTCAGGTGGTCCGAAGCTGTCCTTCAGCTTCTTCAAGACCTATGCCGCGGTGCAGAAGGATTTCGAGCAGGGCCGGATCATGGAAGCGCGCGCCAAGGTGCTGGGCATGGACAAGAGCCGGGAGGACTATCCGCAGGCGCTTCGCTTTCTGAAGACGAAGATCGAGCCGGCACGCAAGCGCCTGCTTCGCCACTATTCGCAGCTGGCCGAACGCCATGAAAAGGCCGGCGAATGGTATCAGGCCATGCAGGCCTACGAGCAGGCGGCCGGCTTTTCGACCCGCCCGGCCGCATTGCAGAAGAAGCGGGCCGCGATGGAGCTGCGCTTCCGTCAGGTCCGCATGGAGGCGCTGCTGAAACAGCGGCGTCAGCAGGACACGGAGTGGCTCGCGCACCAGGATGATTTCGAGCCGCCGAAGGGCGTGCCGGCGAACGATGAGGTGTTCGTTCGCAAGCGCAAGCAGTTTCAGGATGATCTCGAGGAGCGCGCCGACCGGGCCTATGACGAGGCCAGGCGTTATCTGCGCAAGGGCTATCCGGCCGTGGCCTACATCGAGATCGAGTCCCACCTGCGGCTGGATCCGGATTCGGAGGCCGGCAAGAAGCTGAAGGCCGAGATCATGCAGGCCCTGCCGAAGGGGCTGAGGATTCCTCCGTTGCAGCAAAGCCCGAAATCGCCGGCGGTCAAGCGCATCACGCTGCCCAAGAAGGTGACGGCCGGCCAGATCCGGGCGCTGATGAAGCAGGGGAAATGGCTGGAGGCCAGGCGCTATGCGCTGGTCTATCGGCGTCAGGGCGGCAGGGATGCGAAGAAGCTGCTCAATGATATCCAGCAGGCCATGGCCAGTGAGGCCGAGGACAAGTATCGGCGGGGCAGCTTCTATTATCGCAAGGAGAAGCTGGATCGCGCGATCGAACTGTGGAGCGAGGCGGCGGCGCTGGCGCCGGAGAATGTCGAATACCGCGAGGCGCTCAGGCGTGCGCGGCAGCTGAAGGAGCGACTGGACCTGCTGCGCAAGGCAGCCGGCGAGGACGAGAAGCCGGCGTCCCAGGGGGGAGACTGACATGCGGGACTCGATTCTGAAGCCGCGCCGGAAGTCGCGGAAGATCATGGTCGGCGATGTGGCCGTCGGCGGCGATGCGCCGATCGCCGTGCAGTCGATGACGAACACGCTGACCAGCGATATCGATGCCACCGTGGCGCAGGTGCAGCGGCTGGCCGATGCCGGTGCCGATATCGTGCGCATCTCGGTGCCGGACCCGGATTCGGCGAAGGCGATGCCCGAGATTCTGGCTCAGGTTGACGTGCCGGTCATTGCCGACATCCATTTCAGCTACAAGATGGCGCTGGCGGCGCTGGATGCCGGCGTGCATGGCCTGAGACTGAATCCGGGCAACATCGGCGGGCGCGACCGTGTCGAACGGGTCGTTCGCGCGGCTGCCGAGCGCGGCATTTCCATTCGCATCGGCGTCAATGCCGGTTCGCTGGAGAAGGAGTTCAACGACAGGTACGGCGAGCCCTGCGCCGATGCGATGGTGGATTCGGCGATGAGCCATATCCGCATCCTCGAGGACATGGACTTTCATGATATCAAGGTGTCGCTGAAGGCGAGCAATATCCCGATGACGGTCGCTGCCTATCGCAAGCTGGCCGGGAAGGTGGACTATCCGTTGCATCTGGGCATCACCGAATCCGGAAGCGCCTTTGGTGGCACGATCAAGTCCTCGATCGGGCTTGGCCTGCTGCTGGCCGACGGCATTGGCGACACGATCCGCGTGTCGCTCGCGGCCGAGCCGGAGGAGGAGGTGCGCGTCGGCTTCGAGATCCTCAAGGCGCTGGGGCTTCGGCATCGCGGCGTGAACCTGATCGCCTGTCCGTCCTGTGCGCGGCAGAAGTTCAACGTGATCGAGACCGTCGCCGAGCTGGAAAAGCGGCTGGCGCATATCCACGAGAATCTGGACGTGGCCGTGATCGGCTGCGTCGTCAATGGTCCCGGCGAGGCCCGGGAGGCCGATCTTGGCATCACCGGCGGCTATCCGGTGCACATGATGTACAAGGACGGTGAAAAGGCCGGGAAACTGAAGGCATCGGAGATGATCGACCATCTGGTCGCAGAGGTGGAGAGAAGGGCCGCGGCGATCCGTGAGCGCAAGAAGGGCTAGTTTCGCGCCATGGAAACAGGCGACGATGGAGATGGCAGAGAGGACGGCTGATGGCAAAGAGTCTGAAGAGTATCCGCGGCATCCATGACGGCCTGCCCGATGACGTGCGCCGCTGGCGGCGCATCGAGTCGGTGGCCCGGGATGTATTCTCCCGCTATGCATTCGCCGAGGTCCGGCTGCCGGTGCTGGAGCCGACCGAGCTGTTCGTGCGCTCCATCGGCGAGGCGACGGATATCGTTTCCAAGGAGATGTACGCCTTTACCGATCAGGGCGGCGATCACATCTGCCTGCGCCCCGAAGGCACGGCGGGAGCCGTTCGCGCCTATCTGCAGGCCGGGCTGACCCGCGCCGGCATCCAGCGCTGGTATTACATCGGGCCGATGTTCCGTCGCGAACGCCCGCAGAAGGGGCGGTTGCGCCAGTTCCAGCAGATCGGCGTCGAGCTCTTCGGTGCGGCCGGGCCGCTGGCGGATGTCGAGATCCTGGCCATGGCCGAAGCCATGCTGAGGGAGATCGGGCTGGAGGGTGTCGAACTGCAGATCAATTCGCTGGGCTGTGCCGACTGCCGGCCGGGATATCGCGAAACGCTGGTGGCCTTCCTCAGGGAGCGGGAGGCGCATCTGTGCGAGACCTGTCGCGAGCGCATCGGCAAGAACCCGATGCGCGTGCTCGACTGCAAGATCGAATCCTGCCAGGCGCAGCTTGAGGATGCGCCGGAAATGATCGGTCATCTCTGCGATCCCTGCCGGCAGCATTTTTCCGGCCTCAGGCAGGGGCTGGACGCGCTGGCGGTCGAATATCGCGTCAATCCCCGTATCGTTCGCGGGCTGGATTATTACAACCGGACCGCCTTCGAGTTTGTCAGCAGCCGGCTGGGGGCCCAGGGCACGGTGCTGGCCGGAGGCCGCTACGACGGCCTGGTGGCCGAGCTGGGCGGCCCGTCTACACCGGCCATCGGGTTTGCCGCCGGACTGGAGCGTCTGGCGATGCTGCTCGATGATGGCGAGGAACAGACTCCGGATGTGGCGATTGTTGCACTTGGTGAAGAGGTTCAGACCTATTCGATGCAGGTGGCCGAAGGCCTGCGACGGCATGGCCTGAGCGTCGTGCATTGTGGCGGCGGTGGGGCCAAGCGCCAGTTCCGGCAGGCCGATCGCGAAAAGGCCCGTTTCGTTGCGGTGATCGGCGAGGACGAGCTCCGCGACTCCGGACTCAGCCTGAAGGACATGCAATCGGGCGAGCAGCAGGCCTGCTCGCTGGATGAGGCTGCGCGGCGGATTCTCGCGCGCGGCTGATTCCCGGCTTCAGATTCCCTCGGCGAAACCGACCCGGTCGCTGGCGAAAACCGGCGTGCTCAGGTATTTCTCGCCGCCGTCGGGGAAGATCGTGACGATTTCGGCTGCTTCGCCGGCGTCGGCCAGCCTCTCGGCGATTTTCAGCGCGCAGGCCAGTGCGCAACCGCAGGACTGACCGGAAAGAATGCCTTCCTCGGCAGCCAGCCTCTGCGTCAGGTCATAGGCCTCGTCGGTGCTTATGCCTAGCTTCTCATCGAAAACTTCCGGATCGTAGATGCCCGGCACGATGCTGGATTCGATATGCTTCAGGCCCTCGATGCCATGGAAGGGCGAATCCGGCTCGGCGGCGATGACCCGGATATCGGGATTCATCCGTTTCAGATAACGGCCCGTCCCGACCAGCGTCCCCGAGGTGCCGATCGAGGCGACGAAATGCGTGACCATTCCTCCGGTATCGCGCCAGATTTCGGGCCCCGTGGACTCTTCATGCGCCAGCGGGTTGTTCGGGTTGTTGTACTGATCGGGCTTGAAATACAGATCCGGATCCGCTTCATGGATCTCGCGCGCCATCAGGATGGCTCCGTCGGAGCCCTCAAGCGGGTCGGAAAAGATCAGATCGGCGCCGAAGGCGCGGCAGATGCGCTTGCGCTCATCGGACACATTGCCGGGCATGACCAGACGCACGCGATAGCCAAGAGCTGCGCCGATCATCGCCAGCGCAATGCCGGTGTTGCCCGATGTGGAGTCCAGGATGATGCGATCCGGCGTCAGCCGGCCCTCTGCGATGCCCTGGCGGACCATCCACATCGCCGGCCGGTCCTTGACCGAGCCCCCGGGGTTGAAGCGCTCCAGCTTGGCATGAATGCGGATGTTCTCCGGCAGATGCGCCGTGATGCGCTGCAGCTGAACCATGGGGGTGTTGCCGATAAGGTCGAGAATCGTCGTCAAAATACATCGTCCTGGGTGTATAATAAATAAAACACAGCGAACTATGCGTGATTCATGCCGGACTGCCAAGGATGTCCGTGGCGTCGTCGAGCAAAGCCTTGAGGAATCCGGGCTCGTTTTCAACGTCCGGCCAGATCAGGTCCGGGCTTTGCATCAGAAAGCGCCGGAGCGCCGCCGCGCTCACGCCGAGATGGCGCAGGCCTGCCAGCGTCGTCGCGCCGGAGCGCTTGGCCAGGCGACGCCCCTCGACATCGCGGACCAGGCGATGGTGGATATAGACGGGCTCCGGAAGCTCCAGCAGGACCTGCAGCAACCGATGGATGGGCAGCGAGTCCTTCAGGTCCTCGCCACGGATGATATGCGTGATTCCCTGATCCGCATCATCGATGACGGTGGCCAGGTGGTAGCTGACGCCGATGTCCCGGCGCGCAATGATGACATCCTGATCCGGAAGAAGCGCATGGCGGTTTCCATGTTCATCCATCCAGCTCAGTTCGACATCGGCCCGTTGGAGCGCCCTGGCGCAGTCCAGCCGCCAGGCGAATTCGCGTGCCTGCATCCGCTGCTGCCTGTCATCTTCGGACAGCCGGCGGCAGGTGCCGGGGTAGGAGGTGATGATGTCGTCATGGTGCGGCGCGCTGCCGATGCGCCGCAGTTCCTCAAGGATCTCGCGGCGGGTGCAGAAACAGGGGTAGATGAGCCCCATCTGGCGCAGGCGCTCCAGCATCTGCCGATAGCGCGGCAGGCGCCGGCTCTGAAAGACGGGTTCCCCTGCCCAGCGGAATCCAAGCCAGCGGAGATCCTCGAGCATGGCCTTCACATAGTCCTCGCGGCAGCGGGTGTGGTCGATATCCTCGATGCGCAGCAGGCATTCGCCCCGGTGTTCCTCGGCCCAGGCCTGGCAGCACAGGGCCGAATAGGCATTGCCGACATGCAGCAGACCGGTCGGGCTCGGGGCGAAGCGGGTCCGAAGTCTGTCGGGACTGCCTGGCTTCGGCATGGGAATCAGGCGCCGGCGCGCAGCGATACCCCGCTCTTGTCGCTGGCCGGAGGCAGGATCAGCGGCTGTCCGTCCTGAACGCGTTCGGGCCGCATCAGCATCTTGATTTCATCGCCGGCCTGAAAGCGGAAATCATCATGCGGGATGAAGCTCTGTTCATTGCGGATGATGGCAATCGGCTGGACCCCGTGCGGGATACGGGCATCCACCATGCGTACACCGATCAGCGGCGAATCCGGCTCGATCCTGCGGGTTTCGTAGATCAGGCGCTTGCGATAGGCCTGATCGTTCCAGTAGGTGAACTTGTATGGCTTCGCGAACAGCCGCTTCAGCTGCAACTGCCTGATCAGGCTGGCATGTTTTTCCTCATCGCCTTCCTGTAGCGCCACATAGACCTCGGGGATATGGAAGTCATCGCGCGCCAGCCGGGCGATCAGCAGGTTGTGGTCGGAGGAGCCGGTCATGATCAGGGCCGCGCCGATCTCCTCGGCATGCACGATTTCCATGTAAAGCGGGTCCAGCGCATTGCCGCGTACGGCCTGAAATCCGGAACGCTGCAGGTTCGTGATGACCTCGGCATTCAGGTCCAGGAAGCGGACCTCGCGGTCCTCGCCAAGCGCCCGGCCGATTTCCGCGCCGATCTGGCCACCGCCGATGATCAGCACCGAGCGTTCGTCGCCGCCGGCGATCTTCAGCCAGGATTTCAGTGGCCCGGCCAGCATGCTGTAGAGCAGCACCGAGAGAATGATGATGATATAGACCAGCGCGACCAGCATCCCGGACTGGCCGACGCCCTGCTCCTGCAGGATCAGCGCGAACAGCGACGTGATCGCCGCGGCGACGACGCCGCGCGGCGCCATGCCGGCCAGATAGGCGGTTTCCTGCCAGCTCAGCCTGCTTCCGAGACAGGACAGCGCGGCCACCAGCGGGCGTGCGATAAGGGTGAGGATGGCAAAGATCAGCAGGCCCTGCGGCAGGTAGATGCGCACGATGTCGAGGTTCAGGCTCGCTGCCAGCAGCACGAACAGCACCGAGATCAGCAGCATCGACAGACTGCCCTTGAAATGGCGCAGTTTCTGAATATCCGGCAGATCCATGCGCTGCAGCGTGGCGCCCATCATCAGCATCGCCAGCAGCCCGGCCTGCGAGGTGATGTGGTCGGCCAGCAGAAAGCAGCCCCATGCGCCGCCCAGGGTCAGCACCGAACGCAGCTCGAAGTCCCTGATCCAGGAACCGGAGAGCATCAGGGCCAGCAGGCGGCCGCCGGCCAGGCCGATCGCGGCGCCGACCGCGGCCTTCGTGAAGATGTCCTGAATGACATAGCTGACCGGCATCTCCGGCGTCAGCGCCACCTGCAGCATGACGATGGCGAGGATGGCGCCGATGACATCGATGAGCATGGCTTCGCCCGTGAGGATATGATTCAGGGTCCGGCCCAGCCGCATCTCGCGGACGATGGGCAGAATGACCGTCGGACCACCGACGGAAACCAGCGCGCCAAACAGCAGGGCCAGCGGCCAGTCCATGCCGGTGATGGCATGCGCGGCGGCTGCACCCAGCGCTGTGGTGATGACAGGTCCGATGAGGACGAGGCGTCCGACAACCCAGCCGTGTTCGCGCAGGGCCTTCAGGTTGAGGTTCAGGCCGCCCTCGAACAGGATGATGGCCAGCCCCAGTTCGACCAGCGTGTGCAGGGCGGGCTTGACGCTTTCCACGCTGATCAGGTGCAGGCCGAAGGGGCCCAGCGCCATGCCGCCCACCAGCCACAGCAGAATCGGTGGAAAACGGAGCCTGCCGGCGATCAGCTGGGCCGAAATCGCGACCAGCACGGCGATGACAAAGGCGGTTGTCGGATTGGCGGATTCGACCATCATCGAGGTGAGCCTGCCTTTGCCGACGGGTACGGGCAAGCGCTTTTCGGCCGCGCATGCCGTCCTGCCGGAGCGGCCGGTTCAACCTGGCGGAAGCGGTAGGTTGTTGCCCGGCAGGGTGCTAGCATGCGCGCCGCATCAGCCGCCGGGGTGGATCGCAGTGCCAAGCGCAGCGACCGCTCCGAAGCCGAAAGGAGGTAGGCATGAACGTCCGTGAGAAACGCAGCGTGTTCGCCATTGCAGGCATCTATGGCCTGCGCATGCTCGGGCTGTTTCTGATCATGCCGGTCTTCGCGCTCTACGCCGAGGGCCTGAAAGGGGTGACACCGACGTTGATCGGTCTGGCGCTCGGCGCTTACGGGTTCACGATGGCCATGCTGCAGATCCCGTTTGGCTGGCTGTCCGATCGCATCGGGCGCAAGCCGGTGATCCTGGCGGGGCTCTTGATCTTTGCCGCCGGCAGCGTGGTTGCGGCCGTGGCCGATTCGATCTGGGGCGTGATCCTCGGGCGCGCGCTCCAGGGCGCCGGCGCGATTGCGGCGGCGATGATGGCGCTGCTTGCCGATCTGACGCGCGAGGAGGTGCGCAGCAAGGCCATGGCGGTGATCGGCATGACGATCGGCATGTCCTTTACCGTGGCGCTGATCATCGGTCCGCTGCTCGATGGCTGGATCGGTGTGCCGGGCATTTTCTGGGCCACGGCGGTGTTTGCGCTGCTGAGCATCATCGTGCTCTATCGGGTCGTGCCGGATCCGGAACATTCCTTCATGCATCGCGATGTCGAGGCCCGTCCTTCCGAGTTCGGACGCATCCTCAGCGATGGCCAGCTGTTGCGTCTGGATGCCGGCATCATGCTGCTGCACGGTATCATGACGGCGCTTTTCATCGCCCTGCCATTCGTGCTGCGCGATCATCTGGGCATCCCGTCCCTGAAGCATCCCTGGGTCTATCTGCCGGTGCTGGTCGTGGCCATGGGTTTCATGGTGCCGCTGATCATCATGGCCGAGAAGAAGGGGCGCATGAAGCAGGTGTTTCTCACCGCCATCGGCCTGATCGCCGCATCCTGCCTGATGCTCGGCGTTTTTCATGAAACGCTGACGATGGTGGTCGCGGGCCTGTTCCTTTTCTTCGTGGCCTACAACGTGCTGGAGGCGACGCTGCCGTCGCTGATCTCGCGCATGGCGCCGATCGATGCCAAGGGCACGGCCATGGGCGTCTATTCCACCTCGCAGTTCTTCGGAGCCTTTCTCGGAGGCGCAATCGGCGGCTGGTGTTACGGGCATTACGGGGTGCAGGGCATCTTCTTCGGTGCCGCGCTGCTGGCCGGCGCATGGCTTCTCCTGGCCGCCGGCATGCGTCCCCCGGTCCTGTTATCCTCGCTGATGCGTCATGTGGATGCGGATGCGGATGCCCAGGCCCTGCAACAGCGCCTGCTGGCGATTGCCGGCGTGCATGAGGCCGTGGTCGTGCCCGAGGAGGGCGCGGTTTTCCTGCGGGTGGATAAGAAGAACCTGGATGAGTCGGCGCTGGATCAGGCGCTGGGCGGCCAGGCGACGGATTAAGGAGAAAGACATGTCACGGAAAGGAGCTCCGGTTCGGCCGGCATTGCTGATCGTCATGGATGGCTGGGGCATCGGCTCCGGCGGCCCGGAGGATGCCATCGCGCAGGCCGATACGCCGGTGTTTGACCGCCTCTGGCGCGATTATGCCCATACGCAACTGCTGACGCATGGGCCCTATGTGGGTCTGCCCTCGGACAAGGACATGGGTGGCTCCGAGGTGGGGCATCTGACGATGGGCGCGGGCATGATCCTCGATCAGGGGCCGACGCGCATCAAGAAGGCCATCGAGGACGGCTCCTTCTTCGCCTCGGAGGCGCTGCAGAAGATGATCGGCATCGGTAAGGCGGGGCATACGCTGCATCTGCTGGGGCTGTTGTCCGACGGCAATATCCACTCGCATATCGACCATTTCCGCGCCGTCATCGACCATGCCTTCGAGCAGGGGGTCAAAAGGCTGCGCGTGCATGCGCTGCTGGACGGACGCGATGTCGGCATTCAGAGCGCCCAGAAATACATCTGCATGCTTGAAGAGGCCTTTGCCTATATCAACGGCAATGATGGCTTCGACTACCGCTTTGCCTCCGGCGGCGGGCGTGAGCGCATCACGATGGATCGCGACCGCGACTGGAGCAAGGTTGAGGCCGGCTGGAATCTGATGGTGCATGGTAGCGGCGAGCATCGTTTCGCCTCGATGATGCAGGCGGTCGAGCATTTCCGCGCCGTCACGCCGGATCTCGTGGATCAGGACATGCCCGGCTTCGTCATCGTCGACGATCGGGACCGGCCGGTGGGGGCCGTGGCCGATGGAGATGCGGTGATCATGATGAACTTCCGCGGCGACCGCGCCATCGAGATCACCGAGGCCTTCGAGCTCGACGATTTCGACGGCTTTGACCGCGGAGCGAGACCCAGGGTGACCTATGCCGGCATGATGGTCTATGACGAGGACCGCAATCTGCCGCATCTGCAACTGATGGGGCCGACGAATGTCGAGAATCCGTTCGGCAAGCGCATCCTGAAGCTCGGCATCCGTCAGTTCCGGCTGACCGAGACGCAGAAATACCCGCATGTGACCTTCTTCTTCAACGGCGGCTATCGCGAGCCGCTGGATGCGACGATGGAGGACTATATCCTGATTCCGTCGGATCAGGGCGTTTCCTTTGCCGATGCGCCGCAGATGAAGGCGCCCGAGATTGCCGACAAGGCCGTTGAGCTGATCGCCTCGGGGCGTTACGGCTTCGGGCTGATCAATTTTGCCAATGCCGACATGGTCGGTCATTGCGGCCGGCTTGAGCCGGCGATTGCGGCGATCGAGGCCGTGGATCGCGCCGTGGGCCGCATCGTGGACGCGCTGGAAAAGGTCGGCGGCTGCGCGCTGATCACCGCCGATCACGGCAATGCCGAGGAGATGCAGGTCCGGACCAAGGACGGATCCACCGAGGCCTCGACGAAGCATTCGACGAATCCGGTGCCCTGCATCCTGTTCGATCCGGCCTATGACGGCAGCTACAGCCTCCGTCAGCCGAGCGAGGATGACGATGTGCAGACGACGCCGGGACTTTCGCATCTGGCGGCCACGCTGTTCGACATCATGGGCCTGGAGGTTCCCGGGGACCTGAACCCCTCGCTGATCGTTCGCTGATATTTGTCACGGGTGGCCCCGCGGCATCCATGCTTGCATGGATGGCGCATCGTCTGCGCCATGTCGCGCCCGTTCTGCACTTTCCCGGTGCGCGCCATTCTGCAATGATGCGAACAGCGGAGCCGACCGGCAGCCAAGGAGTGAGCGATGGAACAGCTTGATCAGATTGCCTCGACACTGGCCCTGACGATGGGCGCAGCCTGGGCCAGCGGCATCAATCTGTATGCCGCCATCCTGACCCTCGGACTGATGTCGGCGACCGGCAACATCACACTGCCTCCCGGGCTTGAGATCCTCGGCGATCCGCTGGTGCTTGTGGCCGCCGGGGTCATGTATGTCGTGGAATTCTTCGCCGACAAGGTTCCCGGCGTGGATTCCGGCTGGGATACGCTGCATACCTTCATCCGCATCCCGGCCGGCGCGATGATGGCCGCCGGAGCCGTCGGCGATGTGACCCCGGCCGTCGGACTTGCCGCGGCCATCATCGGCGGGGGACTGGCTGCGACGACGCATGCGACGAAGGCCGGCAGCCGCGCGCTGATCAATACCTCGCCGGAGCCGTTCTCCAACTGGACGGCCTCGATTGCCGAGGATATTGCCGTCATCGCCGGGTTGTGGACGGCGCTGCATCATCCGCTGCTTTTCCTGGTGCTGCTCGCAGCCTTCATCGTGCTGATGATCTGGCTGCTGCCGAAGATCTGGCGCGGCATCAAGGCGCTGTTCCGCAGGATCGCAAGCCTGTTCGGTGGCGGCCAGGCGTACTATGACGGCAAATCCAGCTCCCCAATGGCCGATGAAACGGCTTCCGAATCGCCGATGGCGAAGGCTGCGCCGGAGCCCGAGGCTTCCGCGCGAAACCCCGTGGACAGCGCGGATACCCGGAGCTAGCGGAGCGCAACGGGATTCAGGGCTTTGCTGCGCTTGCGGCCGGGATATCCCTGCGGGTGATCTCCACACGCCGGATTTCGCCGATCGAGCGCGCGAACTGCTGCAATGCCTCACGCACATGCTCGCTGACATCGGTCGTCGTCAGCAGCTTTCCGGCGGCCAGATGCTTCGTGCGATCGAAGGCACGTCGGGCCGCCTGACGCGCCTCCTCGCCGCTGACCGCGTCCAGCCGGGCCCAGCCGACCTTCGTCTCGATCTCCATCTTTCCAAGATCGGTTTCGACGTTCAGTACCTCGACCCGGTCCACGGCCAGCCGAAGCACACCGTTCTCGAAGCCCAGGGGATGCAGCGATTGCGGGCGCACGCCGTAATAGACGCGGATCGGCGCCCGCACCCGCGCCTCGGTCATGCCGCGCGGCAGCGTCAGGCCGAGGATGTGCACAAAGGCATGGCTGCCCCACTGCTGTTCGTGCATCGTCTGCACGAAACCGGCCTGAATGGCAGCGTCGGCCTCGATCTTCAGCAGCTGGTCATTGAATTGCGAAACGACACTGCGGCTCTGCCAGGGGCTGTAGATCATCAGGGCCACCGGCACGGCCAGCAGCGCGAACAGCAGCAGTCGCATCATCCAGCGAAACATGCTTCTAGGATAGCAGGGCGGCGGCGCTAGAATGTGATCCATGCCACGCCGCTTGGCTTGGTCTGATGCGACCGGGAGGGAATACGGATGCGCGAAATCCTTCATATTGCAACCGAGCGCCGCGAACAGCTGGTGGATATCACCGCGCAGGTGCAGCGGGTCGTTTCATCCAGTGGTATCGCCAACGGACTGGTCTCGGTCTATGCCCAGGGAGCGACCGCCGCGATCATGATCCAGGAGAACTGGGATGAATCGGTGCAGACCGATGTGATTCATCTGCTCGGCAAGCTGATTCCGAGAGGCGTCTGGCTGCATGACGCGCAGGACGGCAATGGCGATGCGCATCTGAAATCGGGCATCGTCGGCCCGTCCGAGCAGATTCCGCTGATCGACGGGCGTCTCGGCCTGTCACGCTGGCAGAACATCTTCTTCTGCGAATTCGACGGGCCCCGAAGCCAGCGCGACATCGTCGTGACCGTCCTCGCCGATGATGCACGCCGGGCATGACCTCGT
>CAZDLB010000001.1:23244-57341 GCA_964505995.1 uncultured Zetaproteobacteria bacterium | reverse complement strand
GCCGAGGTCGTCAGCGCGGCATAGGCCTGCAGGGCTTTCGAAACCACGCGATCGCGCTTGAGCGGCTTCCAGGCATCCGCACCCTTGGCCTCCATCGCCTTCCGGCGTTCACGCAATACATCATCGGAAACAGCCAAGTGTATGGAACGATTGGGAATATCGATCTCGATGGTATCCCCTTCCTCGATCAGGCCGATGGCTCCCTTCTCGGCCGCCTCGGGGCTGGCATGGCCGATCGAAAGCCCGGACGTGCCGCCGGAGAAGCGGCCGTCGGTCAGCAGCGCGCAGGACTTGCCCAGGCCCTTGGATTTCAGATACGAGGTCGGATACAGCATCTCCTGCATGCCCGGCCCGCCCTTCGGGCCCTCGTAGCGGATCACGACGACGTCACCGGCGACGATGCGGTCGTTGAGGATCGCCGAAACGGCCTCCTCCTGCGATTCGAACACGCGCGCGCGGCCGGTGAACCTCCAGATCGATTCATCCACGCCGGCGGTCTTTACGATGCAGCCGCGCTCGGCAATATTGCCGTAGAGCACGGCCAGGCCGCCCTCGGTTGAATTCGCATGCGCAAGATCGCGGATGCAGCCGCTCTCGCGGTCCAGATCCAGCTCCTTCCAGCGCTCGCTCTGAGAGAACGCTTCCAGCGACGGCACACCGCCGGGTGCGGCGCGATAGAAATGCCGCGCCTCCTCGTTGGCGGGATTCATCACGTCCCAGGCATCCACGGCCTCGCCCAGCGTCGGCGCATGCACGCAGCCAGCATCCCGGTGAAGCAGGCCGCCGCGATCCAGCTCGGCCAGAATGCCCATCACGCCACCGGCGCGGTGCACATCCTCCAGATGATACTGCGAGGATGGCGAGACCTTGCAGATGTTCGGAATCCGGCGGCTCATGCGATCGATATCGGCCATCGTGAAATCCACACCCGCCTCCTGCGCGACGGCCAGCAGATGCAGCACCGTGTTCGTGGAACCGCCCATCGCGATATCCAGCGCAATCGCGTTCTCGAAGGCCTCGAACGTCGCAATCGAGCGCGGCAGCACGCTTGCGTCGTCCTGCTCGTAGTAGCGCTTCGCCAGCTCCACGGCCAGACGCCCGGCCTTCAGGAACAGCTCCTTTCTGTCCGCATGGGTCGCGACCAGCGAGCCGTTGCCGGGCAGCGAAAGCCCCAGCGCCTCGGTCAGGCAGTTCATCGAATTGGCCGTGAACATGCCCGAGCAGGAGCCGCAGGTCGGGCAGGCCGAGCGCTCCACGGCCGCCACCGTCTCGTCCGTTTCGTTCGGATCGGCGGCCATGACCATCGCGTCCACCAGATCCAGATGCAGATGCCGGTTTCCCAGCGTGACCTTGCCGGCCTCCATCGGGCCGCCGGAAACGAACACGGCCGGGATATTCAGCCGCATTGCGGCCATCAGCATGCCCGGCGTGATCTTGTCGCAGTTGGAGATGCAGACCAGCGCATCGGCGGTGTGCGCATTGCACATGTATTCGACCGAATCGGCGATCAGATCGCGGCTGGGCAGCGAATAGAGCATGCCGCCATGGCCCATCGCGATGCCGTCATCCACGGCGATGGTGTTGAATTCCTTGGCCACGCCGCCGGCCGCCTCGATCTCGCGCGCCACCATCTGGCCCAGATCCTTCAGATGCACATGGCCGGGCACGAACTGCGTGAACGAGTTCGCAATGGCGATGATCGGCTTGCCGAAGTCCTCATCCCTCGTGCCGGTGGCGCGCCACAGCGCCCGGGCGCCGGCCATGTTGCGGCCGTGGGTGGATGTGCGGGAACGATAATGAGGCATGATGGCTACTCCGGTGTCTGAAATCTTGGCCGCAATCGTAGCGAAGCGCCCGGAGTCCCGCCAGCCGCCCTGCCAAGAGGACTGCGCGATGATTGACAGCCCCTGCCCCCCCGCTGACACTTTGCGCATGGATACGAATGCCCAGGCACGGACGCTGCTCGACCAACTCTACGACACCCCCGAGGAAGAGATCCTTGATCGCATTCGCCGGCTCAAGGCCGAGCTTGGCGAGCGCGTGCTGATCCTCGGGCATCACTACCAGCGCGAGGAGGTCTTCGCCTTTGCCGATGCCAGCGGTGACTCGCTGAAGCTGGCCCAGACGGCCGCGAAGACGCGCGCGCCCTATATCATCTTCTGCGGCGTGCATTTCATGGCCGAGATGGCCGACATCCTGACCGCGGACGACCAGTGCGTGATCCTGCCCGATCCGGCGGCCGGCTGCTCGATGGCCGACATGGCCGACGATGAGCAGATCCGGCGATGCTGGAGCGAGCTCGGCGAGGTTCTCGTGCCGGATCAGCGCGTCACGCCGGTGACCTACATCAACTCCTCGGCCTCGCTGAAGGCCTTCTGCGGCGAGCACGGCGGCATCGTCTGCACCTCGGGCAATGCACGTACGATCATGGAATGGGCCTGGAATCAGCGCGAGAAGATCCTGTTCTTCCCCGATCAGCATCTGGGCGAGAACACGGCCCTGGCGATGGGCGTGAGGGATGCCGAGATGATTATCTGGGATCCGGCGCTACCGTTTGGCGGCAACACGCCCGAGGCCATCGAGAACGCGCGCCTGATCCTGTGGAAGGGCTTCTGCTCGGTGCACCAGCTGTTCAGAGCCGAGCATGCCGAGACCATGCGCCGCAGCCACCCCGGCATCGAGATCCTCGCGCACCCGGAATGCTCGCGCGAGGTCTGCGAAACGGCCGATTTCGTCGGCTCCACCGAGGCCATCATCCGGCATGTGGCCGAGGCTCCGAGCGGCAGCTGCTTTGCGATCGCCACCGAGCTGAATCTCGTGAACCGGCTTAGACTGCAGCATCCGGACAAGCCGATCTGGTTCCTCTCGCCGATGGTCTGCATGTGCTCGACGATGTTCCGCACCGATCCGCAGCACCTGTGCGCGTCGCTGGAAGCCATCGCCGAAGGCGGCGAGGTCAACCGCATCACGGTGCCTGCCGAGATCAAGCGCTGGGCAAAGCTGTCGCTGGAAAGGATGCTGCATGCGAGCTAGATCGTTGCTGCTGGCGGTGCTGCTTGTCGCGCCGGCCCTTTCCCAGGCCTTCGAGGCAGCCGAGGCAGAGAAGCTGCGGGATGCCATCGAACGCTTCAAACAGAGCGAGGAAGCGGCCTTTGCGCCGCAGAGCATCGCCCGCGCTGAGGCCTTTCTTGGGGCTGCGATGCTGGCGCATGAGCAGCACAAGGACGCCGATGCCGATGCGGCGCTGGCCAAGGCGGAGCAGACACTGAACGAGGCCCGGCACGTGGCCGACAGCTTCCGACGCGATCATGCCGAAGTGCTGAAGCTGGCCCGGGCAGCTAGGGAAAGCCTGGAAGTGCTGAAGCGTGAGGGCGAGGAATTCACCGGTGGCGAGAACCCGGCGATTGCCATCAATCGCGGCGATGCCTCCGTGCATGATGCGGTCACGGCGATGGAAGCCGGCAGGCTCGGCGAAAGCCAGAATCGGGCCATGGAGGCCGGCAAGGCCTATCGTCAGGCCCTGGACATCCTGATGCCGCCGCTGGCATCCCGAAGCGCCAGACTGATCTCCAGGGCCTCGTCCGCGGGCGCGAAGCGCTACGCGCCGCAGACGCTGAACGCCGCCCGGGAAAGCCTGGCCCCTGTGCGCGCCTATGCCGACGGCCTTTCCGAGGCCATCCCCGAGCATCCGGCGAATGCGCTGAAACTGGCCCGCCAGGCCATGGATCTGGCCAGGAAGATCAAGGAGCTGAAGAAGAAGCCCGACAGCTATGAGAAGCTGATCCTGCAGGCGCGCAGGCTGCGGCTGCACCTGGCCGAATCGCTGGGCCGGGAGGTGCGTCTGCCGATCAATCCCGCTGATCCGACGGCCGACATTGACGAGGCCGAACTGGTGCGCGCGGCCGACGAACTGGTGCGGCGCCTGCACGAGGAAAGGCGGCAGCATCAGGCCGAGCTTGACCGGCTGAAACAGCAGCACCAGCGGGAACTGGAGGCCCGGCTCTCGGAACAGCAACGTCGCTTCCTCGAGGCCCGCAACGAAGAGCTGGCGCAGATGAAGGAGGCCTTCCGCGCCAAGCTGGAGCGTGAAACCTTCGAGAAGAAGCGTCAGGCGAAGGTCGCCAGGCTCTTCAAGCCCGGGGAAGCCTCGATTCTGGCCAATCTCGATGGTTCGCTGGTCATTCGCCTGTCCGGCCTGCACTTTGCCCCGAACAAGAGCAGCATCGAAGCCAAATACCGCGATCTGCTGCAGCGGCTGTCGCAGGCGCTTGAGGTATATGCCGATCGCAAGGTTCGCATCGAGGGGCACACCGACAATCAGGGCGATGTCAAATTCAATCAGAAGCTGTCGCTCAGGCGCGCCGAGGCCGTGCGCGACTTCCTCGTGAAGGCCGGCATCGATCCCTCGCGCCTGACCGCGCTCGGCTATGGCGAGGTGCGGCCGATTGCGAGCAATGAGTTCGCCAGAGGACGTGAAATGAATCGCCGCATCGACATCGTCATCGCCGCCCCGGAGAAACGCGGGCATGAATGATCCGACCCGCATCGACGATCTGCCGCCGAAGATCCGCAAGCATGTGCACAGCCTGCTTGCGGATTACCAGTTTGAAACGCCGTACAAGCGGGCGCTGCTGATCGAGGCGATGAAGCTTGTGGCCGGGGATTACGAGACCAGCGACATCAAGATGATCGCCCGTGTGCTCGGCGAGCTGCGCAAGGGGCTGGAGGTCTTCAGGCCCTACCGGGCCTTCCGCAAGGTCAGCGTTTTCGGTTCGGCCCGGACCTCGCCGGCAAGCCCCGCCTATCAGCAGGTGCGCGAATGCGGTGCGGCGCTGAAGGATGCCGGCTTCATGGTCATCACCGGTGGCGGCGGCGGCATGATGCAGGCGGCCAATGAGGGCGCGACAGAGGAACATTCGTTCGCCATCAACATCAACCTGCCGATGGAACAGGAGCCGAATCCGGTCATGGAAGGCTCACCCCGGCACTTCTACTGCCAGTATTTCTTCACCCGCAAGGTCTTCTTTCTCAAGGAGAGCGACGGCGTCATCCTCACGCCCGGCGGCTTCGGCACGCTCGATGAGGGCTTTGAATGCCTGACGCTGCTGCAGACCGGACGCAATCCGCCGATTCCGGTCGTGCTGCTCGAGGCGCCGGGACAGGACTACTGGGGGCCGTTCATGCATTCATGGATGCGCCGCCTGATCAACGATCACCTGATCAGCCCCGATGACCAGCATCTGCTCTATCATACCGACAGCGTCGCGGCGGCCGTCAGCCATATCGCGGACTTCTACAGCAATTACCACAGCTTCCGCTATGTCGGCGATGCCGTGCTGCTGCGCATCCTCAACCCGCTGTCGGCCGATGCGATGGATCGGCTGAATGCCGAATTCAGTGACGTGCTGGCCAGCGGCCGTATCGAGCAGGTGTTCCACTGGCCGAAATCCGACGATCCCTGCTACGATCATCTGCCCCGCCTGCGCATGCACCTGGACCGCACGCGCATGAATGCGCTACCCCAGATCATCCGCCGCATGAACGCCCTGCATCAGCAGGACCATCGGGAGTCCGCTAGCGCCTGACCTCGGCCGGGCGCAGCCGGCGCGCCAGATTGTCCAGCACGCCGTTGATGAAACCGCGCGGCGCCTCGCCGGCATAGGCGCGCGTCAGCTCCAGCGCCTCGTTGATGATGACCCGATAGGGAATCTCCAGCCGGTTCTGCATCTCCCAGACGGCCATGCGGATGACATTGTGCTCGATATGCGCGACCGAACGCAGGCTTCGGCCCCGGATCGCCGTTGCGATCAGCTCGTCGATGGCCTCGACATTCCCGGTGACTCCATAAACGATCTCGCGCAGATAGTCCGCATCCTGGGAACGGCGTTCCTCATGCTTCAGCCTCCCTGCCAGCAGATCGGGGAGCATGGCATCGTCCTGCCCGGCACTGTGCCAGGCATACAGCGTTTCCAGTGCCGATTCCCTGGCCTGATGCCGGTTGCCCATCAATGCTCCTCCGCCAGGCGTTGCAGCTGACGCGCGACCTCGACGGCCGTCAGCGCCGCTTCCTCGCCCTTGTGGCCATGAGCTCCGCCGACACGCTCGCGCGCCTGTTCCACGGTATCGACGGTCAGCACGCCATTGCCAACACCGATATCGCCCCGCTGCGCGACCCGGCCGATGGCATCCATCGCGCCCCGGCAGACATAGTCAAAATGCGCAGTATCGCCACGAATCACGCAGCCAAGACAGACGATGGCATCATAGCGGCCCGAATTGGCCATGTTCGCCGCGATCGTGCCGATCTCGAAGGCGCCGGGCACATGCACGATGGTCAGGTTCTCATCGCTGGCGCCATGCTCCTTCAGTGCCGAAAGCGCACCGATGAGCAGCGCCTCGGTGATATCGCTGTTGAAGCGGCTGACGACGATGCCGATACGCAGTCCCTCGGCGCTGACATGGCCGGCCAGATGCGGCGCATCAAGACTCATGCTTGATTCCTCCCATATCCAGGATATGTCCCATCTTCTCCCGCTTCGTGCGCAGGTAGGCGATGTTGTCCTCGTGCGGCGCGACCTGAAGCTGCACGCGCTCGGTGACCTCCAGGCCGTATCCGTCCAGCGCGATGATCTTCTTGGGGTTGTTCGTCAGCAGCCTGAGCTTGCGCAGCCCCAGATCCCGCAGGATCTGCGCGCCGATGCCGTAATCGCGCAGGTCGGCCTTGAAGCCCAGCTTCTCGTTGGCCTCGACGGTATCATGGCCGATGTCCTGAAGCTTGTAGGCCTTCAGCTTGTTCAGCAGTCCGATGCCGCGTCCCTCCTGACGCAGATAGAGAATCACGCCCTCTCCGGCCTCGGCGACCTGCCGCATGGCCGCATGCAGCTGCGAGCCGCAATCGCAGCGGCGGGACGTGAACACATCGCCGGTCAGGCATTCCGAATGCACGCGCACAAGGCACGGGCGCTCCGGCTCGGGATGCCCCATCACCAGCGCCACATGCTCGGCGGAATCCACCATGTTGCTGTAGCCGTACATGCGAAAATCGCCGAACTCGGTCGGCATGCGCACCTCGACCTCGCGCTTGACGAGCGAATCGTGCTGCAGGCGGTACCGGATGACATCGGCGATGCAGCCGATCTTCAGGCCATGCTTCTTCGCAAAGACCTTGAGTTCGGGCATGCGCGCCATGCTGCCATCCTCGTTCATGATCTCGCAGATCACGCCAGCCGGCTTCAGTCCCGCCATGCGCGCCAGATCCACGCTGGCCTCGGTGTGGCCGGCGCGCACCAGCAGCCCGCCCTCGCGCGAAACGAGCGGAAAAACATGTCCCGGCGAATGCAGATCGGACGGTTTCGCGTCATCGCGGATGGCCGTGCGGATCGTATGCGCGCGGTCAAAGGCCGAGATGCCGGTGGTCACGCCCTCGGCCGCCTCGATGGACAGCGTGAAATTGGTTTTGAACTTGCTGTTGGTGTTGGCCACCATCAGCGGAAGCTGCAGCGCATCGGCCTTTTCCTGCGTCAGGGCCAGACAGATCAGGCCGCGCCCATGCGTGGCCATGAAGTTGATGGCCTCGGGCGTCACCCACTCCGCCGCCATGACCAGATCGCCCTCGTTTTCGCGATCCTCGTCATCGGCCAGGATGATCATGCGCCCGGCGCGCAGTTCCTCGATCAGTTCTTCGCAGCTGGCAAGGCTCATGATTCCTCCGTTGAAGATGCTTCGATCCCGCACGCTAGCAGGCGCTCGACATAGCGCCCCATCAGGTCGGTCTCCAGATTGGCCCGATCCCCGACGTTCAGCCCACCCAGATTGGTGTGCGACAGGGTATGGGGGATCAGATTCACGGTAAAGCGGTTCGCCTGCACCTCGTTGACCGTCAGGCTCACGCCGTTGATGGCCACCGAGCCCTTGCGGACGATATAGCGGGCCAGCAACCCTGGCGCCAGAAAAAGCATCCGGCGATGGCCGGACAGCTCCTCGATCTCGCGCAGCTCGCACTGGCCATCCACATGCCCGGTCACGAAATGGCCGCCGAGCGCATCGCCGATACGCAGGGCGGGCTCGAGATTCACCGGCTGGCCAACCTCGGCCCGGCCAAAGCCCGTCAGCCTCAGCGTTTCAGACGACAGCGTGGCGCGAAACGCGCCGGCTTCGATGTCGGTCACCGTCAGGCAGCAGCCATCCACGGCGATGGAATCCCCAAGCTGCCAGCCCGAGAGATCCAGATGCGTGGAGAACAGCATATGGGCCTGATCCGCATCGGCCCCGATGCGCTCGATGCGGCCGACATCCTGGATGATTCCGGTAAACACGGGCGAAAGCTAACCGTTTTTCTGCCTTCGTGCAGGAAAAATGTTATGGCGCCGCCGCCGCTTCAGGCATCGTCCTCGGGAACCTCGATCTCGCGCAGGGCATCGAGCAGCGGGAAGTAGATCGCCGCACGGATCGGACGCTCCGGCTCCAGCCGGCGCAGAAGCTTCGCATAGCCCTCCAGCTGCGGACGATAGCGGGCCAGCTCGCTGACAAGAAAGCCTTCGATATCGCCACCCTCATGGGAGGAGGTCTTGTAATCGATGATCCAGCGCGCCTGTTCATCAACAAAGCTGCGGTCGATCACGCGATTCACCAGCTCCCCCCCTCCAAGGTCGCTGAGCGGCCATTCGCAATGCGAATCTGCATGCACATCCAGAATCCAGCGTCCAACCCGACTGCCCAGCGCAACTTCAACGGCCTGCATGGCCTTGTCCACCGAACGGGAAAGAAGCTCGCCGGACAGCCCCAGATGGACGAGGCGGCGGCGAATCCAGTCCCGGATGACGGCGGGCTCGACGTCATCCCTTCCGCGCTCGGCCAGCAGCTGCAACGCGGCATGCACGGCCGTGCCGACCGGGGCAGCCTCGGGCCCGGCCCAGCTGTACTCGATCTCCGTCGCCGCAGGCCGGATGTCCTCCGGTGCAGCCGGGACGACACGAACGCGCGTCGGCCGCGCCGGCGGGCTGTCGCCTTCGATGCGCCCGGCTCCGGCCCCAAGCTGACGAAGCTTCGCGCCGAAGGCCTGTTCATCGGCTTCCAGGATCAGCTGCAGCAGCGAACCTTTCGCGGCCTCGCCCTTCGTTTCCGACACATGCCCGAACAGGTACAGCCGGGTCTTCGCGCGCGTGCAGGCCACATACAGCAGGCGTCGCAGCTCCTGCTCATCCTTCTGCCGCTCGAAGCCCTGAACCAGCGAATAGAACGCATCCTCGTCCCGCATGCGCGGCCGGGCGGCCATCAGCGGCAGCGCACTTCCCTGCATCGGCACCTCGGTGAAGGCGATCAGGGGCGAGTCGGTCTTCTGACCCGTGCGCCCAAGTCCCGGCAGGATCACGACATCCCATTGCAGCCCCTTGGCGCCATGCATCGTCATCAGCTCGACCCGTGCTGCCTGCGGCGAGGCATCGGCGGCGGCGTGCAGATCCTCCAGCCGGCGATCCAGCTCCTGCAGATCGACCAGGCCTCCCTGCTCCAGCGACTCGACGAGATCCAGCACCGTGCCAACATTCTCCCGCGCCTGGGCGTCCAGCAGTTCGGGCATGTGCAAGCGCTGCCAGACCGATGCCAGCAGCGGGCGAAGCGGAACCCGTGAAAACAGCTCGACGCCGGGCCTGAGCGCCTCGCGCAGAAAGAGTACGCGCGCCCTGCTCTCCGCCGGCAGCCGCCCCAGGCGCTGCTCATCGTGCATGCGTGACCAGACCGGCGGGGCATCGGCCCCATCCTCCTCGGCCAGCAGCGCATGCAGGTCCCGATGCTCCAGACCGCAGCATGGGGCCTTCAGCAGCGCCGCCCAGGCCACGCGATCCAAAGGGTGGCTCAGCGCCCGCAGCAACGCGCGCAGAAGCCGGATCTCGGGGCGTTGTCCGAGCCCCTGAATCTGAACGGCGCGATACGCAATCCCGACCCGATCCAGCGCCGGCATCAGATGTTGCAGATGTTTGCGCGAGCGCGCCAGCACCCCGATGCGGGGCGCATCTGCGGAACGCGCCTCAAGCTCGCGTTGAATCAGCTCGACGATGCATGTCGCCTCAAGCTCCGGATCATCCCCATGCATCAGATTCAGCTCGACGACGCCATCATGCTGCAGAGCCGCCGTCGCGCGGGCATGGGCCACTGCCCCGGCCAGCGGATCCTCCCGGGCCGGAAAGATGCGCGCAAACGCCCGGTTGACCCAGTCCACAATGGCCGGCGATGAACGGAAATTGCGCTCCAGCATCAACGGTTCCAGTGGCGGCAGGCCGGCCTCGTTGGCCGCGGCCTGCATGAACAGCGCAACCTCGGCCTTGCGGAAGCGATAGATCGACTGCATCGGATCGCCGACCAGAAAGAGCGTGCGATGCATGCCATCCCCCTCCTGCCAGCCCGAGGTCAGGCATTGCAGCAGCCGCATCTGCATAAGCGAGGTATCCTGGAATTCATCGACCAGGATATGCCGGATACGATAATCCATTCGCAGCAGCAGTTCGCCCGGTGAGGCATCATAGGCCCCGAGCGCATCGAGCGCGCGCAGCGCGATCTCGGTAAAGTCGGCCTCGCCATTGCGGGCAAAGGCCGTGACCAGTTCCTGATTGGCCAGCAGCAGCAGGCGGAACAGGCTGCAGATCACCTGCCACTGCCCTTCATCCATTCTCGGCGAATCCGGCAGCTGAGCAACCTGACGCAGCGCCTCCTCAAGACCATCCACCTCGCGCATCATTGCCAGCAGATCGAGCATGGCCTGCTTGGCATCCGCATGTTCCGGGCCCGACGGAAAGCCATGGTTTTTGTTGATGCTGCGCCGAAGCTCACCCTTCTGCGTCAGCAGAAAGTCCGCGATCGTCTTCCATTGGGGCAGACACGCGATCGAAACCGCAGGCCAGCCATTCAGAGCGATATCCTCCCCTTCTTCGCCCCCGAGCTGGGCTGCGGCATAGCGCATCAGCTCCGGCAGCCGGTCGCGCACCGCATCGGGCATCAGCGCATCCGCCTGGGCCAGCATCGAGGTCATCAGCAGGCTCGCGTGTTCTTCCTGTTCCCGACGCAGCGCCGGCATGTCACGTCCATGGCGGGCGATCTCGCCCAGCCACTGCTCGCGCCGCCCGAGCATGTCGGCCAGCAGGCGAATGCAGACCGCGCTGTCGTGATCAAGGTGCAGCAGCACCGAAGCGGCAGCCTCGGGATCGTGGCGCCGACAATGCTCAAGCGCCGCCTCGGCCGCCTCGAGATAGGCGCCCTGTGGCGCATCCATCGGCGTCGGCACCTGTCCCAGTCCGCTGAGCAACGGCAACTGCGCGGCCAGCGCATGGCAGAGGCTGTCGAGTGTCATGATCCGCAGCCGCGACGGATTCAGCGGCAGATCCCAGCCTTTTTCCGCGGATCGTTCCAGAGCCCGCTGGGCCAGCGCCCAGGTTTCCAGCCGGTGGGAGGACGCATCGCCGCCTTCGGGACGGGGCATGCCGAGCGCATCCATGACACGCCGCCGCATCTCCGCGGCCGCCTTGCGCGTAAAGGTCAGGGCCAGGATCTCCTCGGGCTCGTCGACGATGGCCAGCAGGGCCAGAATCCGCTGCGTCAGCAGCTCGGTCTTGCCGGATCCGGCCGGTGCCTGCACGAGGCAGGAAATCGCCGGATCGCGGGCCTGAAGCCGGACCGGACGGCTCATGTCCGTTCTCCGGAGGGATGGCCAAGCTCGTCAATGCGGCAGACGGCCTCCAGGCCGCAGTAGCGGCAGGCATCCGTGGACAGCGGCTGCACGCGATTCTCGCCATCGATGAACTCCGCCGCCAGCCGGTCCATCGCCTGCCGCCAGTCCTGCAGCAGCCCACTCCAGGAGGAAGGCCGGCCCGACTTGCCATCGCAGGGCTGAATCCCGGGGATATCAAGCTGCGAATCACTCAGGCCCTCGAAACCCAGGTCGCCTGCGCGCACGCGCGCAAAACAGACCCCGTCGCCCTCCCCCAGCCCTGCGGCGAGGGCATACAGCGGCAGCTGCGGCGCCTCCGGCCGCTCCCCGGTCCATGTGGATGCGCTCTGCTTCATCCCGGTCTTGTAATCCAGCACCAGCCGTTGCCCGCCCGCAAGCCGGTCGATGCGGTCGGCGCGCAAACGGATCGTCAGCCGGCGGCCGGACGACGCTTCGGGCAGTTGCAGGGAAAGGGGCGCTTCGGTGGCTTCGACGATGAACTCCGGCCGCCGTCGCTCAAGCGCCAGCCATTGCCGCAGAAGCTCCCGCATGCGCCGGCATTCCAGTTCGCGGCCATCCTCCGGCACCGCCTTTGGCCGCGTGCTCCAGGCATGCTCGACGGCATCGCCGATCAGCGCATCGATCTCCGCCTCGCTGAAGCGTTCGAAGCCGGCGCTGCCGCGAAGATGTCGCCAGACAAACTCCAGTGCCGCATGCATCAGCGAACCCCTGGAGGCCGGATCGATGCCCGGCCGTGTCTCATCCGGCTCAATAAGCGCCAGCCGATGGCGCGCAAAGGCACGGAACGGGCAGTTGGCCTGATCAGCGAGCATCGCCGTCCCGCCACGCGGATTCTCCGTCTCCGACACAGGCCAGGCCCGGGCTTCATCGTAGGCCTCCAGGGCATCGGCCACCCCAGGGTCGGACGCGGCCGGCTCGAAGGACTCCTCCAGGCAATCAGCGGGCAGCACGGGCGAGCAGGCCATTTCCTGCTCCTGCCGCAGCCGGGCATAGCTGAAATGGATTTCCCCACAGCGCCGGCTCAGCGTGTGCAGCAGCATGCGGGCATGATCCATGCACCATTGGGCATCGCAGTACGGCATGCGCCGGCTCCGTTGCAGATGCACCGGTATCAGCGCCAGCGGTCGCACGCTCGCAGGCAGCGTTTCTTCATCCATGCCAAGCATCAACAGCACATCGAAACGCCGCCCCGGAGCCTCGTCGAGCTCAAGCAGCTCGATGTGAGGCTGGCGTGGCCTCATGCTCAGCGGATATCCGCCGGCAGCGGCCTTCATCTGGGCCAGGAACTCCGGCCACCGCATCCGAGGGTCCAGTGCCTCCAGCGCCACCATCGAAGCCAGCAGTTCGCGCATCGCATTGACCTGGCGGATCTCGATATCGGTCCGCGTCGCATCGCCGCCATCTGCCCGGACGAAACCGGTTTTCTCCAGCAGCGCGGAAACACGCTCCACCCACTGCGCCGGGGCCAGCGGCCTGTGCTCGAAACGTTCGATCGCCTGCAGAACCGATTGCAGCCACGGCATGGTCCGGACTTCCGGCATGCGTTGCAGCGCCGCAAGCGAGATGCGATGGCGATTGCGCCGCCTGAGCAGCAGGTCCAGTCGCAACCGCGATTCACCTTCCTCGTGAAAGCCGGCAAGCCAGGGCAGACGCAGCAGCGTGGATACCTGTTTGCGCTCAAGCTGCGGGCGGCCGACCAGCTCGAGCAGGCCGAACAGCTGCGCCACCATCGGCGCCTCGATCAACGGGAGCGGCCGGGTGCTAACGGAGCGGTGCCCCGTCGCAAGGGCGCTCAGGGCATCGGGCAGGAGCGCCTCATCGAGCCTGCGCTGAAGCGGCGGCTGCATGCTCCGGGCATGAACCAGACCGATGCGGGCATCAGGCCGCTGATGAAGGATCTGTCGAACCCGTTCAACGGCCCATTCGATCTCCTGCCGCTCATCCCGGCAGCTCGTCAGGCGCATCACTGCCTGGCATCCCGAATCATCCCGGATGCGGAAAACACGGCAGCCCTGGCGGCGCATGGCCTCGATCAGGGAAAGCTGCAGCGGAACAGGCTGCTCGGCCTCGTCGAGCAGCAGCATGGATGGCAGGTCCAGGCCAGAAGCCTTGTTCAGACGCGACGGAAGCAGCCGGCCCAGATCGGCCCTCAGACAGCGACCCTGCCACTCCCTTAGCCTTGCCTGAACCCCGGCGATCCAGCGCGCAAAGGCCTCGGCTTCGGCGCTGCCGGCCAGCGCCTGCGGCTCGATCCGGTATTCGGCCAGCAGCCGATAGGCGCGCATGGCCTCGCGGGCCAGAGCCCGGGCGCCATGCTCGCGCATCGGGCCATTCGCCGTGGATTGCTGCAGATCCTCGCGGATCACCGCCTGCCATAGCGCGGCTTCCTGCAGAGGCGTCAGCGGCAGGGGCATCCCTGCATCTTCCAGGGCCAGCTGCTCCAGCCACTGACCCCAGAGGCGCACCGGCGGCGTTTCGGCTACGGAAGCACCCTGCATCCGCAGCATGCGCGCCTGCCAGTCCGCAACCAGCCCCATTCGCCCGCACAGCATCAGCGCGCCCTGCTGCAGGGCCGCCGACGCCTGCTCCGGCGTCAGCACGCCGTCCCATGACGTTTCGGGGGATTGGAACTTGATTTCGTCCGTCATTCGGCCTTCAATAAGGGGTGTCATCGCCAAGCGTTGCAACAGGAGTCGCCATGAGCAAGGTCAAAATCACCTGCCCCCGATGCCAGGAGAAGTTCACCGCCGAGGAATCGGATCTGTACGAATGCCCCAAGTGCGGCACGAATGTACGCCCCAAGAACAAGCCGGTGGACATGGACAAGACCCAGAGCTTCAAGGTCTGAGCCTTCACCGGCCGGCAGCATCGGCCGATGAAGACGCCTCATCGGGCTTGTCGATCCAGTGCCCCGGCACGATGCGCCCGTCCTCCCCGACATGCGCCGGCACATAGATGCGGCTTTCGCGCGGGGTGTGATTCTGGAGATACAGAAATGCCGCGATGGCCGCTGCCAGCCCGACGATGCCCGCCAGGACATAGAACCAGACCGGCGCGCGCCGTTCGCCGACGGGCGTGACATCGATGACATCCGGCTGGCGGGAGCGCAGCCGCAGCCGCATCAGCAGCACAATATTGCGCAGCATGAACATCAGAAGCGCCGGGCCGAAGAAGAACAGCAACGCCACAAGAAGATTGCGGATCATGGCCTCACCAGAGCCCTGAGCTGCCGGGCATAGGCCTCCACATCCGGCTCCCCGCCCCGCCGCTGCGCGAAATAGACGGTTTCCGCCAGAATCTCGAGCAGCCGGTGCATGGCCTGATGCCGATCCAGTCCCATCGCGGTCATCAGGTGCTCCAGAGCCCTTGCCGCCTCCGGCGGATGCCGGGTGGCGATCTGCTCCTCCAGCGCCAGATGCAGGGACAGATGCAGGTACGGGTTCATGCCGTCGTCCACCTGGAAATCGCGCTCCAGGAAACGCTCCATGTCATCGAAATAGTGATGGTATTCCGGGTGCTGCTCGATGACCCGGGCGATGCGCACCTCCAGCGCATTCAAGGGAAGTCCGGCCTGCGCCTTCTGCCAGGCATCCCAGAAGACCTGCCGGTGAGCGCGAAGCTGCTGGCGCGACGGTGCATTCGTTGAATTCATCCACCCTCCCCTAGAGGACCCGATGGCTCAGCGCCGGCAGGCGACGGCGCACCGAACGGATCTGAGAATGCGATACCTCGGCCATCGTCAGCCCCACGCCCTCAGGGATCTCCGCGATGACCTCACCCCAGGGATCGATGATCATCGAATGCCCCCAGGTTTTCCGGCCGCCATCATGCTCGCCCCACTGGGCGGCCGCGAAGACATAGCACTGATTCTCGATGGCCCGGGCGGCCAGCAGCGTGCGCCAGTGGGCCCTGCCGGTGGGGACGGTAAAGGCAGCCACGACACTGATCGCATCCACTCCCTCGCTGCCGCCACGGCCGGCATAGCAGCGAAACAGCTCGGGAAAGCGCAGGTCATAGCAGATCGAAAGCCCGACCCTCCAGTCCCCGATCTGCACGGTTTTCGGCTCGTCCCCAGGCACGACCGTGGCCGATTCCCGGTATCGTTCTCCCTCAAGATCGACATCGAAGAGGTGTATCTTGTCATAAACCCCAAGCTTCCTTCCATCGGCATCGAACACCGCGCAGGCATTGCGCATCTTTCCGGGAACCTCAGCGCTCAGCGGAGTGGAGCCGCCGATGATCGCCAGGCCCTTCCCGCTGGCCTGCTGCCGCAGAAAATCCAGAATCCGCGAGTCCTCCTCCCGCTCGGCCGCCCTGAGCCGGTCGCCATCGTCGGCCGTCATCAGGGAAAAGTTTTCCGGCAGCACGGCCAGATCACAGCCGGCCCGGGCCGCCTCGGCAAGAAGACTGGCGGCAACCTGGAGATTGTCCTCGATCGAGGCCTGGGAATTGAGCTGGATGCAGGCCACACGCATCAGCGATCCTCCAGGATCAGCTGCCGATTGCCGCGATCAACGGTCAGCCGGAAGGCATCGAGAAAGCTCATGCCCAGCAGGCCCGTCTGCCCGTCATCGGAGATGCGTTGCACGACCGCATCCACATTGCGGCGACCCAGCGGCCCCAGTCGCAGTTCGTCCAGCCGGATCCTGGGGGCGCGCACACGTCCGTTGGCGGTCTGCAGCTCGACCCTGGGCGCTCCCTCTGTCCGTATCTCGGCGCGTGCTGCCACGGCCGGTGGAATGACGACCAGACTGGCGCCGGTATCGACGATGAAGCGGATGGGGATGCCGTTGACGCTTCCGCCGACCAGCATCGAACCATGCTGCTCGCGAAACGGAATCCGGCGACGGAAACCGGCAAGATTGAAGTCGGGATTCTCCACGCTGCTGATGCCGCCGCCGTGATGCGCGTGGGAGCCGGGCACCGGTCTGTCGGTGTAATGCACCCGGCCGTCCGCATCGGTCCAGCTGTAGATGCCGGCCATGGCGGACGTGGCCCAGAAAAGGCCGAGCGCCAGCAGTAGTCGTTCAGGCAAAGCGGCCGATTCCCTTGATGGCGCCGAGATTGGCCGAATCGCTCAGAGCCGGCACCAGCTTGCCATCCAGCGCGCTCATCAGCGTCATCATGCCGGGACCATGGCCGGCCAGCGGCGAGTCGGAATGCACGATGATGCCGATCGTGACCGCGCCGCGGCGATAGGTGCGGCCGTAGATGTTGTCATGATCCATGACCGCGACAAAATCGCCGAAGCGCAGGCGATCCAGGCCGTGCTCCCGTACGACCGATTCGTCATGACAGAGGATGTCGTAATCGCCGGTCGTCACCGAAAGCGCGCCAATGCCCGAGCCCATCGCATAGCCTGGTACGATGACATGCACCGGCACCTCGATGCGGCCGTCCGGAAGCTCCTTCAGCCCCATTGCCTCGAGGATGTCCGGGTCGAGATTGTAGATGTGCACGTCGGGATGATCGACGAGCTTCAGCCCCTGCCCAAAGGCGCGAATCAGGAACTTGTCATCGCAGGTCAGCTTATCGAGCGTGTCATCCGGGAAATCCAGCATCAGGTGCTCCACGCCGCCATGGTGGCCGATGACAACACCCTTCTCGCCCTTGGCCGCACCCGAGATCACGCGCACCTCGTTGCCGCAGCAGGCGAGGAACTGATAGCCCGCCTCGGCCTTGCGATTCTTGTGCGACAGCGTGGAGGACACACCCGGCTCGATATGTTCGCCCATCCAGCCGAACACCGAATCGCCGAGCTTGACGTTGTAGGTGATGCCGCCGGTCGAAGGCCACGCGAACAGTTCCCCGCGCGAGCCCACCTCGAACGGCGCCCACTGATTGGCCGGCGACACCCCTCCCTGCACGGCGGTCATGACCAGCTTTTCGCGATTGGTTTTCAGACTCATGATGGCTCCTGCTGCAAGGTTTTGTCTTCGATGCCGAAACGCGCCAGCGCGTTGCAGGTTGTCTGCCGGGCTAGCTCGGAGAGCTCCATGCCGCGAACCTCGGCCAGGCATTCGGCCACATGCCGAACATAGGCCGGCTCGTTGCGCTTGCCGCGATGCGGCATCGGCGCGAGATACGGTGAGTCCGTCTCGATCAGCAGCCGCGTAAGCGGCACGCGCGCGGCCACGTCGCGCAGCGCATCGTTGCGCTTGAACGTGACATTGCCGGAAAACGAGATCGACATGCCCAGATCCAGCGCCTGGCTGGCCGCCTCCCAGTCCGATGAGAAGCAGTGCATGATGCCGCCGCAGCGTTCGATGCCCTCCTCGCGCATGAGCTTCAGGGTCGCCTCGTCGGCCTCGCGCATGTGTACGATGACCGGCTTGCCGATTTCGATCGCCGCCCGGATATGGCTTCTAAAGCGCGCCTGCTGCACCTCGGGATCCACGCGATGGCGGAAGAAATCGAGTCCCGTTTCACCGATGGCCACGCAGTCGGGATGATCGGCCAGCCGGCAGATCTCCTCCACCGTCGGCTCCCGCTCAGTCTCGTGGTTCGGATGTACGCCGACGGAAAACCAGACGCCCTCCCGGGATTCGGCCAGTTGCCGAAGGCGTTCGTGCTGCTCCAGCTCCACCGATACCGCGACGATGCGATCCACGCCGGCCTGGTGCATGCGCGTGAAAACCGCATCGCGATCCGCATCGAAGTGATGAAAGTCCACATGGCAGTGGGTATCGAAAAAGGAGAGATCGGGCATCAGTCGTTCGCCTGCATGATGGCCTGCAGATGCGACAGCTTCACATAGTCCAGATCCGTCAGGCCATGCGGGTTGTCGAAGACATGCACCGGCGGCAGCTCCGGCTCGCCCAGCTCGGAAACGACCAGATCGGCGCCGGAGAAATCATGATCGCGGGTATAGTCGTTGATCGTCACCACGCAGCGCAGGCCGGCCGCAGCCGCGGCCTTCCAGCCGTTGCCGGAATCCTCCATCGCCAGCGTTTCGCGCGAGGAAACGCCGAGCTGATCCATCGCATAGGTGTAGATGTCCGGCGCCGGTTTCTTCGCCGGCACGATATCCCCGGCCGCCAGAACCGCAAAGCGATCGAACCATTCGGCTCCGAGCGAATGCTCGATCAGCGCATCCAGCGCCGCCGGCGTCGTCGTCGTGGCCACGCCGAGCGTGATGCCGGCGTCATACGCTTCCTCCAGAAGCCGGCGCACGCCGGGACGCAGCGGAATGCGTCCGGATGCGATCAGGGACTGGTAATGCGCGGTCTTGCGCGCATGCAGCGCGGCAATGTCCTCGGCGGAAGGCGGCGTCAGCCCGCGGCGTTCGTGATCGTAGCGAATGCGCTCCTTGCCACCCGTCACGGCCAGCAGCTCGCCATAGGTCGGCACGTCCCAGCGGCGCTTAAGCCCCGCCTCCTCAAAGGCCATGTTGAAGGCCACGCGATGCCCGTCGCGTTCGGTGTCGGCCAGCGTTCCGTCCACATCCCACAGAATACATTTCAAAGCCATCAGGCGCTCTCCTTGGAAGATTTTTCCGCTGTCCCTAGAATTCGCCGCATGAGCGATCTTCTGACCCCGGATCGAGTGCGCAAGCATGAGGTAGAAACCGGCGAACCTCAACTGCAACGGCCGCCGATGTATCGCATCATCATGCTCAACGACGATTTTACGCCAATGGATTTCGTCGTCGAGATCCTGATGCGCCTGTTCCACAAGTCCGCCGAGGCGGCCGAGCAGCTGATGCTGCAGGTGCATCGTCAGGGCAGCGCGGTCTGCGGCGTCTATCCCCGCGACATCGCCGAGACGAAACTGGTTCAGGTCGAAAACGCTAGCCGCCGGGAAGGTCATCCGCTAAAATGTGTCATGGAGAAGGATCCCGGCGACTAGCAGCCGGTTCCTGCCACAAGGCGCGCTGATACGGGTCACGGTTTGCATACGGATTGCAGTCCAGGCTTTGGCATCGAAGTTGCAGAACGTAGCAACGGGGAAAGGCAAAGGATGGTGACATGGGCATATTGAGCGAGGAGCTGGAACAGACGCTGAACGACATCTTCCGCAGCGCACATGTGCGCCGCAACGAGTTTGTCACGGTTGAGCATCTGCTGCTCGGCCTGCTGGACAACCCCACCGCGCGCCAGGTGCTGATCGGCTGCAACGCCGACATCGATGCGCTGCGGCATGATCTGAACGAGTTCATCCGCGAAAACGTGGCCGTGCTGCCCGAGGATAGCGGCGAAACGACGGCCAGCGTCGGCCTGCAGCGCGTGATTCAGCGGGCCGTCATGCAGGTGCAGGCCGCCGGCAAGCGCGAGGTCACCGGTGCCAATGTGCTGACCGCCATCTTCTCGGAAAAGGATTCGCACGCGGTCTATTTCCTCAACCGCATGGGCATCACCCGGCTGGACGTCGTCAGCTATATCGCCCATGGCGCCCTGCGGGATGAAACGGCCAGCGCCGAATCGGGCTCGGAGGCGTCGGCGGTCGAGCCGGAAACCCGGCAGAACGGAACCTCGCCGCTGGAACGCTTCTGCATCAATCTCAGCGAACGCGCCCGGGCCGGCCGCATCGACCCGCTGATCGGACGCACCGAGGAGCTTGGACGCTGCGTGCATATCCTCTGCCGCCGCCGCAAGAACAATCCCCTGCTCGTCGGCGAGGCGGGCGTGGGCAAGACCGCGATTGCCGAAGGACTGGCCCTGCAGATCGAACAGGGCGATGCGCCGGAGGCCATTCGCAATGCGACGATCTATGCGCTGGACATGGGCGCGCTGCTGGCCGGCACGAAATACCGCGGCGATTTCGAGGAGCGCCTGAAGGCGGTGCTGAAGGCGCTGCAGAAGCAGGAGCATGCCATCCTCTTCATCGACGAGATCCACACCATCATCGGCGCGGGCGCCGCCAGCGGCGGCACGATGGATGCATCCAACCTGCTCAAGCCGGCGCTGGCCAACGGCGAGCTGCGCTGCATGGGCGCGACGACCTACCAGGAGTTCCGCAACCTCTTCGAGAAGGACCGCGCGCTGTCGCGTCGCTTCCAGAAGGTGGATGTGCCCGAACCCACGGTCGAGGAAACCATCGACATCCTCAAGGGACTGAAGCCCCGGCTGGAGGAACACCACGAGGTGCGTTATTCGCAGGCCGCCATCGAGCAGGCTGCGCGACTCTCCAAGCGGCATCTGGCCGACCGCCATCTCCCCGATTCGGCCATCGATGTGCTCGACGAGGCCGGCGCTGCGATGCGCGTGCGGCCGCGCGAGAAGCGCCGCAAACAGATCACGGTGCACGACATCGAACAGATCGTCGCCGCCATCGCGCGCATCCCGCCGCAGCAGGTCAGCGCCTCGGACCGGAAGCGCCTGGCGCATCTGGATCGCGACCTGAAGCTTTCCGTCTTCGGCCAGGATCAGGCCATCGAACAGCTGGCGGCCAGCATCAAGCTTTCGCGCGCGGGGCTGGCGCATCCGGAAAAGCCGATCGGCTCCTTCCTGTTCGCCGGACCGACCGGCGTCGGCAAGACGGAGGTGGCCCGGCAGCTGGCGCGCATCATGGGGGTCGAGCTGATCCGCTTCGACATGTCCGAATACATGGAGTCGCATACCGTCTCGCGCCTGATCGGCGCGCCTCCGGGCTATGTCGGCTTCGATCAGGGCGGCCTTCTGACCGAGGCCATCAGCAAGCATCCGCATGCGGTGCTGCTGCTCGACGAGATCGAGAAGGCGCATCCGGACCTGTTCAACCTGCTGCTGCAGATCATGGATCACGGCCGGCTCACGGACAACAACGGGCGCTCCGCCGACTTCCGCCATGTCGTGCTGATCATGACGAGCAATGCCGGCGCCTTCGAGATGCAGAAGAACACCGTGGGCTTCAATCCCCAGCCGCGCCAGGGCGAGGATCAGGAGGCGATCAAGCGCATCTTCTCGCCGGAGTTCCGCAACCGCCTGGACAACATCATCACGTTCTCGCCGCTGGATCGGGATACGATCCTGCACGTCGTCGACAAGTTCATCATCGAACTCGAAGCCCAGCTGCAGGACAAGAAGGTCGAGCTGGAACTGAGCGATGCGGCGAAGGACTGGCTGGCCCGTCACGGCCATGACCCGCTGATGGGCGCCCGTCCGATGGCGCGCCTGATCCAGGAACAGATCAAGAAGCCGCTGGCCGATGCGATCCTCTTCGGCAAGCTGCAGAAGGGCGGCCTGGCCGTTGTCGACATCGACGAGGCCGATGACAGCCGCCTGCGGATCAGCTTCCCCGAACACGCCACGGCCTGAAGGCTTTTCGATGTCATCCCCGGAAAGGCGCAAGCCGGAGAAGTTCTATGCGGCGGATTTTCATGACGAAGCCAATGCCCGCATGACGATTTCCATGCAGGCCATCGGCCGCGTGCACAGTCCGTACAGAGAACGCTTTGCCGCGCCCCGCCAGCCGTCGCTCGGCCGGCCCGAGCCGGCCTGCATCGAGCTCAATGCCGGCATGAACTTCGAGCAGGCACTGCAGGATCTCGATGGCTTTTCCCATATCTGGGTGCTCTACTGGATGCATCTGAATCGCGGCTGGAACCCCACCGTCATGCCGCCCCGCGGGCCAAGGATCCGGCGCGGCCTGTTCGCCACGCGCGCTCCGCACCGGCCGAACAGCATCGGTCTGTCGGTGGTGCGGCTGGATCGGATCGAGGGGCGCAGGCTGTATATCCGCGAACATGACATGCTCGATGGCACGCCGGTTCTGGACATCAAGCCCTATCTTGCCTATGCCGACGCCCACCCCGAAGCCGGCGCCGGCTGGACTGCCGCGATCGAATCCTGACGGCCGCCGGCCGCAGGATGTGGCCGGAAAACCCGAAAATATCGCTTGAAGTCACCCCCGGGCTCGGCAACAATCCGCTTATGCACTGTCCGGATTGCGGAACATTCTTTCCCGACGCTCAGGCCTTCTGCCTGAACTGCGGTCAGGTTCTGAGCGACGGCGAAAACCAGGCGCATCTCGGCCCCTATCGCCTGCTGGACCGCATCGGACAGGGTGGCATGGGCATGGTCTACCGCGCCTACGACGAAAACCTCGGGCGCGATGTCGCGATCAAGGTCCTGCACCGGCACCTGCTCAGCGACGACAAGCAGACCCAGCGCTTTCGCCGGGAGGCCCGCATGCACAGCCAGCTGATGCATGCCAATATCGTCACGCTGCTGGATGTCTACGACGAGAACGACACGCTGGCCCTGGTCATGGAACTGATCGAGGGATGCACGCTGAAGGAATACCTGAAGAAGGTCGGCATCCCCTCCTGGCCCGAGGTGGTCTATATCTCCAATGCGATACTGGCGGCTCTGGAGCTGGCCCATTCCCAGGGCGTGGTCCATCGCGATCTGAAGCTGTCCAATGTCTTCCTTTGCGATGACGGCAGCATCAAGCTGATGGACTTCGGTCTGGCCAAGACCTCGCAGCCCAATGAGGACATCACCGACAGCGGCGCAACCGTGGGCACCTATCACTACATGGCGCCGGAACAGATCCTCGGCGGCGACATCGACGCGCGCACCGACCTCTATTCCTTTGGCGTGATGCTCTATCGCATGTGCAGTGGCGAGCTTCCCTTTGTCTCGACCGGCGGCGGCGAATTCGAGATCATGGAGAAGCAGGTGCGCCAGACGCCGGTACGGCCGGAGAAGATCAACGCGAAGATTCCAAAGGAACTCGATGGCCTGATCATGGATCTGCTGCAGAAGATCCCGGATGAGCGGCCGGAAAGCTGCGCCGTGGTCCGGCAGCGTCTGGCCGGCATCGCCAGGCCCCGGCCGCCGTCCGTTGAGGGCATGCGCTTCTCCGATCTGCATGTCGAGCTTCAGAAGATGCGCCAGCGCAATCGTTCAAACTCCCGGGACACCGCATCCACCAGCGAGGATGATGAACAGGTGCCGCAGAACTGCCTGCTCTGGGCCTTCCGTCACTGTTCAGCCGAAGCCCCGGACGAGGCACCGCTGGATCTGCGTTCGCCACCGCCGATCGAGCGGGAGCACCTGCAAGGCCTCAAGCAGGCCATTCAGGATATTCCGCCGCTGCCGGACAACTGGAATCGCATCGAGCGCATCCTCAACGACCCGGAATCGGCCCCGGCGGATCTGGCCCGGGAAATCGAGCATGACCCGGTCCTGAGCGCGCATATCCTCAGCCTGGCCAATTCGGCGGCCTTCGCGCTGCCGGGGCAGAAGGTGGAGAATGTGGCCATCGCCATTGCCCGGCTGGGCATGGACAACATCCAGGATTTCCTGATGCAGAAGCTGTTGCCGGAATTCGGGAACATGCATCCGGAGAGCGAAGGCATCATCGCCGCGCGTGACGAGATGCGCCAGATCGTCTGCCACAGCATGGCCGTGGCGCTGATCTTCCGGCAACTGTCCGATTACGGCCAGATCGTGGCGCACAGGTCCGCCAGCCTGTTCGGCATGATGCATGACATCGGCAAGCTGGTGATTCTGCACAAGGAAGACGGAGAAACCCTGCAGCAGCTTCGCATCGCCATCGCCGACGGCGTGCCGGCGCTGAAGGCGGAATGGGATACGCTCGGGTACACGCATATCGATGCCGGCATGATGCTGGCGCTGCACTGGAAGCTGCCGCGTATCGTGCACCGCTTCATCTATTTTCATCATCATCCGGCCTGGCATGCGCCCGATGTCTGGCCGGTGGACATGCAGCCGGCCATCATGCTCAACCATATGGCTCATATCGCCTTGCAGGCGCTGGAGGATATCCCGGGGCTGGCCGGCGGCATCTGGTCTCCGGAGCGGCGTACCCACCTGAGCAAAACCGAAAGCCTGCTGCGTCAGCCGCTGCGACTGCCGCTGAAGGACACGTCCCATTTCCAGCAGATCCGGCAGAATGTCGAACGGCTGGCCTCCACCTTCGATATCCTCTATCCGGTCAGCGAGGCATAGCCCATCCCAGCGCCATCGCCCGATCAAGATCCGCCGGCGTATCGATATCGAAGCTCTCGGCCAGGCAGGCCACCCTCAGCTCCAGCGCTTCGCAATGCCTCAGGCTTTGCCGCAGCACTGCGGCCGTCGACCAGGGCACGTCGTCAAAGATGGGAAGCTCCCGCTTCATCGCGACGAGATCATAGCCGCCATCCTCGACCGGCCCGAACACGACATCATGCTCCTCAAGCGCCCGCCCCGCCTCCATCAGCCGGGATGCGGGCATATGCGGGGAATCGGTGCCAAGAAACATCAGCGGTTTAGTGCCGAGCTGGAAGGCCTGACGGGCCAGCCGCGCCATGCGCTGGCCGAGATCGCCCTCCCCCTGCGCCAGAAGCGGCAGTCCGAATGCCGCAAAGAAGGGATCGGACGGGTCATCGGCGGCAATGCGGACATCGGAGCACAGAGCGCTGGCGCGTTCGATCACCGTCCGCGCCATCGCCGCGTGCAGCCGGGCGGCCTGCGCGGCCGAATAGCGCGTCAACAGACGCGTCTTGACCCGGCCGGGCACCGGCGCCTTGCACAGGATGATGACGCGCAGATCGTCCATGTTCAGCGGGCCTGCCGATAGTGGCCGACCAGGCGATCGGCGGAAACACCGCAGGCATACAGGAGCCTGAGCCTCCACATCAGCAGGATCGTGCGTGCAATGCCGTGCCTCTCCCAGCGGCGGCTGGACGTGACGACCTTTCGCCGCAGGCAGGCAATCCTGCCGGCCCGCTTCAGCCGCCGACTGAGCTCGATATCCTCCATCAGCGGCTGATCGGCAAAGCCGCCCAGGCGCTCGAAGACATCGCGGCGCACGAACATGGCCTGATCGCCGGTGCTGATTCTCGTCCATCGCGATCGCAGGTTGATGAAAAACTCGATGATCCGGAATGCCGGATGGCTGCCTGAAAGCCGCACATCAAAACGCCCGCCAACGACGCTGGAATCGCGCATGGCCCGGCGGACATCCTCGAGATGACTTGAAGATATTTCCGTATCTGCATGCAGAAAAAGGAGAATATCGCTTTCCGCAAGCCCTGCGCCGGCGTTCATCTGTCTGGCCCGTCCGGGGGAAGTCACAAGCATCCGAAGCCGCCCCCGCTCCGCCGCCTGCCGCAGCATCGCCACCGACCCATCCTGTGAGCCGCCATCCACGATGATCGTTTCATCGGCACCGAGCGCATCGATCCGCGGCAGAAGCGAGCCGAGTGACCCGACCTCATCGAGCACGGGCACGATCACGGCGATGGAGGCTCTAGACAAGTCTCAGACCGACCCAGCCGCTGCCCGGCTCGCGAAAATTGGTGAGCTGGCCGCGCCAGACCCGTCCCGCGACCGCAATCAAACGCTCGCCATGGGTAAACAGCCGCACATCGAGCTTCATCTCCCTCCCCTCCACTTGCACCTGACAGGGCGGCACGTAGCGCTGAACGATGGTCTGCTCAACATCGAGCGATTCGAATCGCCTGCGACTCATGGAGCGGCCGAGCACCACCCCCTTGCCGCCATGGCGGGCGGAAGGCTTGAACACCCAGGCCTTGCGCTCCTCCCAGACGTCTGGCATCGCCTTCAGATGATGCGTCTCCGGCGTCATCTGCCTGATCAGTGTGATGTCCTCCTTCGACAGACAGCCTTCGAGAAATCCGGGAGTCCACCAGTCCACCATGCGCGCCTTGTCGCCGATCAGCGCATAGCTCCTAGGATGCGGATTCAGAAAGACCAGTCCCTGACGATAGGCCTCAAGGATGGGGCGCATCCTGGGCGACTGCAGATAGAAATCGGTATGCCGGTTGTAGATCGCATCCAGACGGCTTGCCTGCACATAAAGGCCGTCATCCGCAGCACGGATGTCCTCCGGGCTGACCAGATGCACCTCGCGCCCCTGATCGCGCAGCAGCGCGGCATAGGCGCACATCTCCGGATACATGAACTGCGAGCGGATATCCTCATCCAGGATGGCAATGCATCGCCAGGAATCCGGAAACATCGAAAGCAGCCGCTGTTCGAGACAACCGGGAAGCTCGGGTATCGCGGGCTGGGGCAGCCAGCGCCCCTCGCCAACGTACAGGCCGCCGGCATTGTTGTTGATCTCGATCAGCTTCGGGCCATCCGGCGTCAAATGAAAATCGAAGCCCATCAGCACCGAGGGCCAGGGACTGCGGATGCGTGCTGCCGGCGGCATGCTTTCCTCCAGCCGCGCAAGGTAGGCCGGATTGTCCTTCAGGCGATAGACGGTGCGAGCAAACGCAAGCATGCGCTCGAAATCCCGGCGCGGGATGGCGACCGGGTCCTGGGAGGCCAGAAGACTGTCCATGTGCGAACCCTATCCCAGCCGCCCCGGCTCTGTCACAATGCCGCGCATGCCAGACAGACACAACCAACCACAGCTGCCGGCTTTCGGCCCGGACGATCTGCAGCAGCTCATGCAGGACTGGGGATATCCCCCCTTCCGCGCGCGGCAGGTCATGGACTGGGTCGGCAAAGGGGTGCTGGATGCGGAGCGGATGCACAACCTTCCGGCCGCGCTCCGGCACGAGCTGCAAACCCGGCTGCTCTGCCAGCCGCTTGATCTGCTGCGTCGCCAGTGCTCGACGGATGGCACACGCAAGTACGTCTTCGCGCTCAGGCGTGGTCGCATGGCCGGCAGGATGGTCGAGGCGGTGTTCATTCCGGAGGCAAGACGCGGCACGGTCTGCATCTCCTCGCAGGTGGGCTGCGTGCTCGATTGCCCTTTCTGTCATACCGGCACCCAGGCCTTCGAGGGCAACCTGACGGCCGGCGAGATCATAGCCCAGATCCTGATGATCATGGACGACCTGCGCGCCGACCCGCTTCCCGAGGGGCTGCACGGCCAGATCACGCATATCGTCTACATGGGCATGGGCGAACCGCTGGCCAACGAGGCCGGGGTGCACGGCAGCCTGGAACGGCTGCTGGCGAAGGACGGGCTGAACATCTCGCGCCGGCGCATCACCGTTTCCACCTCCGGCCTCGTGCCGCAGATCCGCCGACTCGGCGAGGCCTATCCGGTCAACCTGGCCATCTCGCTGCATGCGGCGAGCGATGCGCTGCGCGATGAGCTTGTGCCGATCAACCGCAAATACCCGCTTGCGATGCTGCGCGCCTGCCTGGATGACTATCCGCTCGGACAGCAGCGGCATATCACGCTGGAGTACGTCATGCTCGACGGCGTCAACGATCAGCCGGAGCATCTGGATGCGCTTGTGGCCTTCGTCCGACCCGGGCGCGAACGGGTCAACCTGATCCAGTTCAACCCCTATCCCGGCAGCCCCTATCGCGGCAGCACGAAGCAGCACATGAATGCATTCGCCGAACGCTTGATTTCCAAAGGGATTCGTGCAACCGTAAGGCGATCGCGGGGGCAGGATATCATGGCCGCCTGCGGACAGCTGAAGGCCAGCGTGGAGGCCGGCTGAATCCCGGAGGGAACATGACGCACAAGACGGGGCATCGAACCGGCATCATCGGCGGCAGCGGCCTGTATGACATCGACGGGCTGGAGATCCTCGACTGGCTGAAGATCGATACGCCGTTCGGCGAACCCTCGGACGATCTGCTGCTGGCCCGTTTTCAGGACCGGGAGGTGGTGTTTCTTCCCCGTCACGGGCGCGGCCATCGCATCCCGCCCCACCGGATCAATTTCCGCGCCAATATCTATGCGATGAAGCTGGCCGGCGTGGATCGCATCATCTCGATCTCGGCCGTCGGCTCCCTGCGCCAGGACATCCGCCCGGGCGATTTCGTCATCGTCGATCAGTTTGTCGACCGCACGCATGGCCGGGAGCAGACCTTCTTCGATGGCCCCGTCGTCGCGCATGTCTCGATGGCGGACCCGGTTTGCCCCACCCTCAGAGGCGAGCTGATCCGGGCCTGCGAGGCGCATGAGGACATCACCTGCCATGACGGCGGCACCTATCTCGCGATGCAGGGACCGCAGTTTTCCACGCGCGCCGAGTCCGAGCTCTATCGCAGCTGGGGCATGGACGTGATCGGCATGACCAACATGCCCGAGGCCAGACTCGCGCGCGAGGCGGAGATATGCTATGCGACCGTGGCGATGAGCACCGACTACGACTGCTGGCATGAGGAGGAAGAGGATGTCTCCGTGGCCTCGGTCATCGAGATCATGCAGTCGAATGTCGCCAAGGCCGGGAAGATGCTGTTAACACTTCTCTCCGAGCCCGTTTCCGAAAGACGCTGCGGCTGCCGCGAGGCACTGGCCGGCGGCATCTTCGCTGATCTCTCCGCCCAGGACGATGAGGCGATCCGCCCGATTCACGCACTCGTGGAGCATTATCTATGAAATCCCTGTTTCTGATCCTTTCCCTGTCGCTCGCGCTTTCCGGCTGTGGAGCCAAGCAGGATCCGGCCAAGCAGGAGAAGCTTGCGCGCCTGCATTACCAGATGGGCATCGACGCGCTGAACAAGGGGCTGCTTCCGAAGGCCTTCAAGGAACTGCTGGAATCCGATCAGATCCGGCCGGGCCAGCCGGAGGTCGAGGATGCGCTGGCCTATGCCTGGCGGCTGCGGGGCGATCTGCAGAAATCCGAGCACTATTACAGGAAGTCGCTGTCGCATGCGAAGCGCGCATCGACGATGAACAACTATGCCAGCCTGCTGATCCAGATGCAGCAGTACGAGAAGGCCGAAAAGCTGCTGCGCCAGGCGCTTGAGGATCCGAGCTATCCGAATCAGGACCTGGTGTTCATCAACCTCGGCGACGCGCTGCTGGAACAGGGCCGGTTCAATGACGCCATCGAGGCCTACCGGCGCGCCCAGCGCTTTCGCCCGGAGCAGATTCTGCCAAGGATCAAGGAGGCCGAGGCCTATATCCGCTTCAATCGCCTGAATTATGCGCGCGCGCTTTACGAAACCCTGCTGCGCAAGAACCGGGACGCGCGGCCCGTGGCTCAGGGGCTTTTGCGCGTGCTGATCAAGCAGAACGATCTGCCCGCGGCGCGCCAGATGCTGCGGCGCTTCATCCACGATACCGACAATGAGCTCGATCGGGCCTGGGCGCGCGACGAGCTGGAGAAGCTGGGATAGGATGGATTCCGAAGACATCAGCCCGGATACAAACCAGCCGCAGCCGAATGAAGCCACGCTGCTGAAGGATCTCGGCCAGCGTCTGCGCCAGGCGCGCGAGGCGCGCGGTGAGAGCCTCGACGATATCGTGCGCGAGCTGAAGCTGCGCAAGGTCTATCTTCAGGCGCTGGAACGGGGAGACTGGGAGGCCTTGCCCGACCAGGTGTATGCGCTGGGCTTTCTGCGCCAGTATGCGGCCCATCTGAAGCTCGATGTCGAGGATGATATCCATCGGCTTAAGCATGATACGTACCGGCTGACGCGGCCGCTGACCTTTCCGGACCCGCCTGTGGCTCCGTCGCGGCGCTGGGCCTGGATCGCCGGCCTGACCTTCGTCTTGCTCCTGATCGGACTGAACGTCTATCACTCCGGCTCCCGTCCGGAAGCCCCGGAGACCGAGCCGCCCCGGGTATCGGAAAAGACTGTGCACAATCCCGCTGCAACCTCGCCCCCATCCGTCCCGGCCACTGCTGAGACGGCCCCGGAATCTTCACCCGAGGCTCCGTCGTCCGGCACCCCGACTCCCGCAGTGGAAGAAAAGGCGATCCGGGACATTGCCGACCAGGCCACGACGGAGATGCCGGCCGCAGCCCCGGAATCGGTGGATGAAGCCCTGCCGCAGGCTCCGGAGGAGGTAAAACCGATCCTGCCACTGCATCGCTACCGCTTTGAGGCCGTGGATGATGACGTCTGGCTGCAGGTCTTCCTTCCCGATGACAGTGGCAGCGCCAAGGGAGAGTTGCGCAAGGAGGTGCTGCTCAGGGCGGGCCACCACCTCGAGCTCAACGAGGCGGCAGCCAGGCTGTGGGTGACAACCGGCAATGCCGGTGCGCTGGCCATCCATGTGGACCGGAAGCTTCTGCATGCCGCCGGCAGCCTGGGTGAACGAGGCCGGGTTCTGCGGGATTTCATCGTTCGCGCCGAGGAATGACTTGTCTTTTGATGCGCACCGGTGCATATTGCACAGCCGTCGGAAATGCATGACCGGTACGCTTTCCAGGAGGGGAAATCGATGACAGACACCCATTTCGCGTCTGCCCGCAGAAACATGGTTGAATACCAGATCCGTTGCTGCAAGGTGCTCGATCCGAACGTGCTCGACCTGATCGAGTCGATGCCGCGCGAGGAGTTCGTGCCCGAAAACGTCCGCAGCCTGGCCTACATGGAAGGCCATGTTCCGCTGCCGTGCAACCAGGAAATGCTCAGCCCCCTGCAGGAAGCGAGCATTCTGCAGCAGCTTCAGCTGACGGGCAGCGAGAAGGTGCTGGAGATCGGCACCGGCACGGGATTCCTGACCGCGATGCTGGCCATGCTGGCCGCCGAGGTGATCAGCTGCGAGATCCATCCCGAACTGGCCGAGCTTGCGACCTCCAACCTCGCCAGCCATGGCATCAGCAATGCCAGGGTCATCCAGATCAATGCGATGGATGCCAATGCTGTGCGTCAGCATCCGGAGCTCGCCGGTCCTTTCGACGCCGTCGTCATCGGAGCCGCAGTCCGTGAGGTGCCCGAGCATCTGAAGGCGCTGGTGAAGGACGGCGGCCAGATGATGGCCTTTGTCGGCGAAAATCCGGTGCTGTCGCTGGTCCACAAGCGCAGAATCGGCAAGACGTGGCAGACCACGCACCTGTTCGAAACCCTGTTGCAGAATATCGAGGGCCTGCCCGAACGCCGGGAGTTCGTCTTCTAGGGGGAATATCCGCACGCTCGGGAGCAGCCACTGACGCCCTTTTTCGGCTACCGGCCCCGAGCCATCATTGCTAGCATGGCCGCATGTTGCAGGGATTTCTTCCACGATGCCTCGCACTGGTCGTCGCATTGCTTCCGGTGCAATCGATCTGGGCCAGTCCGGATATCGATCGCGCGTCCCTGATTGCCAGCCTGAAGCAGCAGACCCGGCTGCCGGATGACTATATCGAGCGCAGCATTGCCTCGGCGCGTTTCGATCCGAGCGTGATCGAACGCATCACGACGCCTTACGAATCCCGTCCCTACGCCGAATATCGTCCGCTTTTCGTCACGGAGAAGATGAAGGCCCTTGGACGGGCCTACCTCCACGAACACCGAAAACTGTTTGACGCGGTCTGGAAACGCTATCGCGTCGAACCGGAGATCATTGCCGCAATCCTCGGACTGGAAACCCGCTTCGGCCGCAACAGAGGCAGCGACAGAGTCATTGATTCGCTGTTCACGCTGGCCACCGGCTATCCACGCCGCTCCGAATTCTTCACCCGTGAGCTGGGGGAGCTTCTGCAGCTGGCTCATGAGGAGCATATCGCCCCGGAAAGCATCCTCGGCTCCTACGCCGGAGCCTTCGGCGTCACGCAGTTCATCCCCTCCTCCTACCGCGCCTATGCGGTGGATGCCGATGCCGATGGACGGCGTGATGTCTGGCATTCCACGGCCGACATCCTGGCCAGCGTGGCCAACTATTTTCAGCGTCATGGCTGGCAGGCCGGCAGACCCGTGGCCTACTGGCTTCCGGGAACGGTGAAGGATTATTCCGGCGAACTTAAAATGATGGCGGACACGGGATTCGGCCGTTGGCATGCGCTCGGGGAAATCCGCAGCAAGCTGCCCGTGCTGCCAGCGGCATGGAAGGATGAGGATCAGGTGGCACTGATCGAGATGCAGACGCAGCAGGGCCATCGCATCGCGCTGGTGCATCGCAACTTCCATGTCATCACCCGCTGGAACCGGTCCTACAACTATGCCATGGCTGTCACCGAGGTGGCGGCCATGCTTGGATGCAAGTCATGTTCCGTCGACTAGGCCTTTCTGCCGCGCTTGTGTCGATGCTGCTGGCCGGCTGCGCCTCGCACCCGGCGCCACGAACGTCGCAGGCCCACGTGGCCGCACCCACTGCGGCACGCATGCCGGATGGTGCTGGCGGCAGCTACAAGGTCGGCAAGCCCTATCGCGTCGGCGGACGCTGGTATTATCCGATGCAGCAGGCGGCCGGCTACGATGAAGTCGGCATCGCCTCCTGGTATGGCCGCGACTTTCACGGCCGCAGGACCGCGAATGGCGAACGCTATGACATGCATGCGCTTTCCGCCGCGCACAAGACGCTGCCGATGCCGACGCTGGTGCGGGTCACCAATCTCGAGAACGGCCGCTCGGTCATCGTCCGCGTCAACGATCGCGGCCCCTTCGCCCGCGGCCGCCTGATCGACCTGTCCTATGCCGCGGCCAGACAGCTGGGCTTTGTCGAAAAGGGAACGGCGCGGGTGCGCGTCCAGACGCTGGACCGCGAACCGCCGAGCCGTGCCTCTTTAGAGCGGCCGGCCCCCGTCTCCCTGGTTCCGAAGGCCTGGGCGGGAAGCAACAACGGCCTGATCTATGTCCAGCTGGGTGCGTTCAGCTCCCGGGTCAATGCCGAGCAGCTGCGCCGACGCCTGAGCAGCATCTTCGAGGATGTCACCATCCAGCCCCGGCAGCTCGCCTCGCAGACCCTTTATCGCGTGCGCATCGGTCCAATGGAGGACATGCGGCGCATCGAGCAGACGGTGCGCAGACTGGAAAGGAACGGCTATCGCAATGCCGTTGTGATCATCGAGTAGATGTCCGGCAGAAAACGACTGACGGCCTTCGGATCCTCCCGGATTGGACCGGATGATCCCCGCTATGACGATGTGCGCATGCTCTCCCGGCGAATCGCCGAGCTCGGTTGGGATGGTATGACCGGCGGGCATCAGGGCATGATGGCCGCCTTTTCCGAGGGCATCCATGCCGGCGGCGGTCATATCCGCGGCATCACGCTGGAGCGTTTCCCGACCCCTCCGGACAATACGCTCAGCGAGGAGGTTCGTGCGCGAGACTTCTTCGATCGCATGCGCGTGCTGATCGAGGAAGCGGATGCCTGGCTCGTGCTTCCCGGCGGCCTGGGCACGCTGGCTGAACTGGCGATGAGCTGGGACCTTCTGGCCATTCGCGTGCTTGAGCCGCGTCCGCTGCTGCTTTACGGCGAGATGTGGCGGCCCATTCTCGACGTGCTGCGCGAAGAACTGGTGCTGTCGATGGATACTGCCTTCGATTCCATCGTCCTGTGCCGCAAGCCGGATCAGGTCCTGCATCATCTCGGCCAACTCTCCGACGGTCATCCCGTCGACTGATGGCCGGCGAGCAAACCCCCGGCTTCCTCGACCAGACGCGGAATGCCGGCTCCGACTGCGACGGCATGCGCCTGGACCAGACCGTCAGTGCACTCTTCGGCATTTCCCGGCGTCGCGCACGCCGGGCCATCGATGAGGGCGGCGTCTACCTGAACCGGGCCCGATGCCGGACGGCCGGACGCAGAATCCGCCAGGGCGACCGCCTGCGGCTGGTCATGCTGGAGAATGAAAGTC
>CAZDLB010000001.1:13409-23144 GCA_964505995.1 uncultured Zetaproteobacteria bacterium | reverse complement strand
CGCAGAATCCGCCAGGGCGACCGCCTGCGGCTGGTCATGCTGGAGAATGAAAGTCTTCGCCCGCTCAAGGCCGAGCAGATTCTCTGGCGTCAGGCATCCCTGGTTCTGCTTCACAAACGCACCGGCCAGTATGCCCAGGAGGCCCTGCACCGGAGCAGAGGCTGCATTCCCGATGAGCTTTCGGCCCTGCTCGGCAGCAGCGAGGTCTACAGGCCCGTGCACCGTCTGGACCGGGACACCTCCGGACTGATGCTTCTCTGCAGTGATGCCCGGCTGCTGCAGCATCTGCAGCGTCACTGGCATGATGCGGTTTGCAAACGCTATCTGGCCGTCGTCGAGCCGGCCCCCGAATGGCAGAGCCAGGACATCCGCCTGCCGATCGGCCGGCAACGCGATGCCCTCGGGCGCTACCGCGTCGATCCCGAAGGACGGGAATGCCATACCGAGGCCGATGTGCTCGAACGACGCGGCGAGCGTGCGCTGCTGTCGCTGACGGCGCATACCGGGCGCACCCACCAGTTGCGCGTTCACCTCTCATCCTTAGGCTGCCCCATTCTCGGAGATCGTCGCTACGGCGGCCGATCGCATGCGCGGCTGATGCTGCATGCCGAGCAACTCTGCATCACACCGCCGGGCCTGCCTGAGAAACTGGACTGGCGCTGCCCCCCCGAGGAGGACTGGGAATGGTAAAACGCCTTGCCATCATGCTCATACTGCTTTCGCTGCCGCTGAGCGCACAGGCGCTTTCCTGGCCGAAGCCGCCGCATATCGAGGCGCGCTCCTGGGCGATGCTGGATGCCCGTTCCGGACAGATCATCGCCGAGCACAATGCCGATGAGGAATTGCCGCCGGCAAGCCTGACGAAGATGATGACCCTCTATCTGGCCTTTGAAGACATCAAGCTGGGACGCCTGGGCCTGGATGAACGGGTCAGTGTCAGTCGCAAGGCCTGGAAGATCGGCGGCAGCACGATGTTCCTCGATCCGCGCATGCATCCGACCGTGGAGCAGATTCTGCATGGCATCGCCACCTATTCCGGCAACGACGCCTGCATTGCGCTGGCCGAACATGTGGCCGGCACCGAGGAGGCCTTCGCCGAGCGCATGAACGAGAAGGCGAAGGAACTGGGCCTGACCCACAGCCATTTCGTCAATTCAACCGGCTTCCCGGTGGAAGGCCATTACAGCTCGGCGCGCGACATGGCCAGGCTCGGCGCCGCGCTGTGGCGGGATTTTCCCGAGATGTATGAAATCTTCTCGGAAAAGTCCTACACCTTTGACGGCCGCTCGCAGCCGAACCGCAACCGGCTTCTCTGGACCTATCCCGATGCCGACGGCATCAAGACCGGCCATACCGAGGAAGCCGGATTCTGCCTCGTCGGTTCCGCCGAGCAGGGCACGACCCGTTTCGTCACGGCCGTCTTCGGCGCCAGTTCCGATCGCGAGCGGGCCCGGCAGTCGAAGACCCTGCTGCAGTTCGGCTTTCGCAACTTCGCAACCCTGAGGCCGGTCGAGCGCGAGATCCGCCGTCAGGTGGATGTCTATGAAGGGGTGGAGGATCATGTCTGGCTCAAGCCGGCCGAGCCTGTCTGGGTGACCGTGCCGCGAGGCAATGAACGTCAGCTGGCCTTCCGCCTGCGCTACAAGGCGCCGCTGAAGGCGCCGATCCGCAAGGGACAGGTTCTGGGCACGATCGATGCCGTGCTCGAGGGCATGGATGAACCGCTCAAGTCCATCCCCGTCATCGCCACCCGCAGCATCGATCAGGCCTCGTGGATCGGACGCCAGTGGGATGCGCTGCGGCTGTGGTGGCAGGGAACACCCGCCGATGCCGCCGGCCGGTGACGCAGGAAGCTGAACTCACCGCCTGGCTGAACGGCGAATTCCTGCCGCTGAGCCAGGCGCGCGTGTCGGTCGAGGACCGAGGCTTCCAGTTTGCCGATGGCGTCTACGAGGTCATCGCCTGCTACGCGGGCACGTTCGTGGACCTCGATGCCCATCTTCAGCGCCTGTGGCGCTCCTGTGCCGCCATTGAGCTGCCGCCGCCGATGAGCCGGGATGAGCTGGCCGGGGTGATTGTCGAAACCTACCGTCGCAACCCCTTTGAGGATGCCATGCTCTATGTGCAGATCACCCGCGGTCCGGCGCCGCGCGCCCATCTGCTTCCCGAGACCATCCGGCCGACCGTCGTGGTCACGGCCCGGGCGCTGCCGCGACTCAGCCATCAGCCCATCGATCAGGGCGTTTCGGCCATCACGCTGGAGGATTTCCGCTGGCGGCGCTGCGAGATCAAGTCCATCGCGCTGCTGGCCAGCGTGCTCGGCAAGCAGGAGGCCGCTCGCCGCGATGCCGATGAGGCATTCTGGCTCGATGAGGATGGGCATGTGCTCGAAGGCTGCTCGACGAACTGCTTTGCCGTCATTCACGATCGCCTGGTCACCCACCCCCTGGGGCACCGCGTGCTTTCGGGTATCACGCGCAGAATGGTTCTGAAGCTTGCGAAACGGCACGGCATCAAGGTCGAGGAACGTCCCTGGCGGCTGGATGAGGAAGGGCTTGACGAGGTCTTCATGACCAGCACGACCCATGCGGCCATGCCGGTCACCCGCATCGACGGCCGACTGATTGGCGACGGACGCCCCGGAAAGCTGAGCCTGCAGGTTCGGGACTGGCTCATCGCCCATATCGAGGAGCTTCGCGGATGAGGATCAAGGCCGTATTTCTCGACATGGATGGCACCATCGTCGATGCCTTTGCGCCGATCATCCGCGCGCTGAACCAGACCTTCCTCGAATTCGGCCTGCCACAGATGACGCCGGAAGAGGTCAAGCGTCATACCGGACGGGGCGACTGCAGCATGAAGGCGCTGTTCGGTGAACGCCGCGAGGAAGCCGCACGCCGCTTTCTGGAAATCCATGACGAGGACTATCTGGAGCATATCCATCCGCTCCCCGGTGCCGAAGAGCTGCTGCGATGGCTGAAGCAGGCCGGCCTGCCCGTGGCCATCGTCACCAGCAAGACCCAGTCGCGGGCCGAAGCCCAGCTGCAGCGTCTGGGATGGGAGCCGCTGATCGATGCGGTTATCGGCAAGATCGACGGCCGCCCGGAAAAGCCCGACCCGACCCCGATCCGGCTGGCCGCCGAAATGCTCGGCATGGAGGCCGGGCAAGGCGTCATGGTCGGCGATGGTGTCGCGGACATGAAGGCGGCCGTGCGTGCGGGCGCGGTCGGGCTAGGCATCTGCGATGCGTTCAGTCCGTCCGAACTGGCCGAGGCCGGCGCCAGCGCCTGTTTCTATCATCTCGATGAGGTAAGACAATGGATTCAAAGCCGGCAAATGCCGACCCGCTGAGCCGCTTTCTGCTGACCGAGGCGCATACGCGAGGCGCCATCATCCGCGGAACGAATATCATCGCCGAGGCGGCCCGCGTACATGGCCTGAGCACGCCCGTCGCCGGTCTTTTCGGTCAGGTGCTGCTTTCCTCGATCCTGCTGCTGTCCATCAGCAAGGGAGGAACGCGTCAGGTCCTGCAGCTCGATGCCGTGCCGGCATCCGCGCATGCACCGATCCGGCGCATGCTCGCCGAAACCGGTCAGGGACGCGTCCGCGGCTACATCCAGTGGCGCGAGGATGAACCGGCGATGCATGCCCCTCATGGACCGGAACTTTCCGCATGGATGGGAAACCCGGTGCGCCTTTCGACGGTGCGCGACCTTGGTTTCGGGCAGCCCTATGTTTCGACAATCGAGCATGACTCCGACTTCCTGGCCGATCATCTGGTGCACTATCTCTGCCAGTCGGTCCAGACCCGTGCCGATATCGTGCTGCATGGGGATCTGGCCATGATGATCGAGGCCATGCCGGGCTGCGACGAAGAGCGCTGGTTCGCGGCGGTGAAGGCCATGGCCGCGATTCCTGCATCCGCGCTGGAGAACGAAACCACCGACGCACTGCTGCATCGTTTCGATGCGCTGGGCTGCAAACAGGTGGAGCAGGTGGATTATGCCTATGCCTGCCACTGTTCACTGGAGAAGATGCAGCAGGCGCTCAATGCCATGGACGCCGAGGCATTGCGCGGACTGGCCGATGAGCAGGGACGGATCCGCATCTCATGCCAGTACTGCGAGCGCTTCTACGAGCTTGAGCTTCCGGACGCATGAGCCGTCCGATCGCCGACTATCGCATCGTCCGCAGCTCCCGGCGTCGGACCATGTGTCTGCGCATCCATCCGGACAACCGCATCGAGGTGCTGGCGCCACATTGGGCAGCCGCGGGCGAGATCGCCGACTTCGTCGCCAGCAAGCAGCGCTGGATCGAGAAAAAACTTCATTTCAACCGCCATGTGCGCACGCCCTATCAGCCCAAGCGCTTCGAGGATGACGAGATGTTCCGGCTGCTTGGCCGCGATTATCGGCTGGATCGGTCCGGCTCCAGCGGGGTTGAAATCCGCGGCGACAGGCTGTGCGTGGCCGCAGCCGATGCCTCACAGGCTCGGATGCTGATCACGCAGTGGTATCAGACGCAGGCCCTCGCCCACTTCCGGCAACGGACCGAAACCTGGGCACAGCGTATCGGGGTCCGGCCGCAGCTGATCGGCGTGAAATCCTACCGCTCCCGCTGGGGAAGCTGTCATGCCGACGGGCGCATCTATTTCAACTGGCGGCTTGTGATGGCCCCGGAATTCGTCACGGACTATGTCGTCGTGCATGAGCTTTGCCATCTGCGGCATGCCAATCATTCCAGGCAGTTCTGGCATCTGGTTGGCCAGAACCTGCCCGAATTCGACCAGGCCCGGCAGTGGCTGAAGGTTCACGGCCTGAGCCTCAATTTGTAAATCGATTTTCCCTTCTTCTTTGTATTTTCGATTCGGTCAATTGTCGTTTCTGGAGTCTTTGCAGGCGATTCAGATAAATCAATGTCAACATCACGGCTGCAATCATGCTGGCAGACCAGATCATCATCATAAGGAAGGCATGTTTGATCGGTCCTTCAGAATCGGAGACGGCTGAAGAGTACATCAAGGGAAAATCATACATTCCATGAAGAATGACCGGTATCAGGAACGCTCGCAGATAATTTCCGTTACCACCCTCTGGCTCGATCATGGTTCTGGCAATAAAATATCCCATTACCGCCCCAAACATGGCATGGGCGGGAACCGCAGAAACAGCCCTGGTAATTGCAACCCCTATACCACCTTCCGTGACGTAAAGGATGTTTTCAAATGTTGCAAATCCCAAGGAAGCGGTCACGCCATATACGAAGCCATCCATCGGCTCGTTGAACTCATTCATGGTCGTACAAAAAGCAAGCAGAATATAGAACTTGGATGCTTCTTCCAAAAAACCTGCCCGAAGAAATGAGTCAAACAGCGCCTGATAAAGAGGATCATGCGGTTTGAAATGGGACAACCCTATTCCCAGAAACGCGACAGGGATCGTAATAAGAAAACCGCGCCAGAATACCTTGCGAATCGCTGGCCATGGCTCGGGGAAACGATCGCTGTCACGAAACCAGCGAAGTAAAATAATAGACGGTACGACCGCAAATATAACATTCATGAAGAGCATCGCTTCCTCCCGAACGATTCTTCGAGGTCTTTCCCGGCTTATTTAATCGGCGATGATACCGGGCATTTCACCTTGGTTAGACCTTGCCAGCGACCTCTTTTTTTCAATTTCACCGATGTGAGCGCACCGCCCCAGACACAACCTGAGTCAAGTCCCAGCACCATGCGCTGATCGGTCACGAGCCCTCTGGCCGCCCAGTGGCCGTAGACGATATGCAGGCCATCGCGTTTCCAGGCCGCGTCCTTGTGGCGGAACCACGGCTTATCACTCTTCTTCGTGCTTTCACCGGTGCGCACATCCCAGTTGAAATAGCCGTTCTTCGTGCAGTAGCGCGTGCGTGTGAACACGGCCGCATCGAAAAGCAGTCGCGCAGGATCCTCCTTCCCGGGGTCGCGGATCGGGAACTTCACATGATGCAGCTGCAGGCAGAATTCCTGCCAGTGCTCACTTTGCAGCTCGGCCTCGATGGCGCGCGCGCGGGAAAGGGCCTCGTGCATCGACCAATGAGGATGCAGCCCGGCATGCACCATCGCCCAGCCACGCTGCTCATCCACATGCATCATCGGCTGCTGCCGCAGCCAGTCGATAAGCTCGGCCGCATCCGGCGCCTCGACGACCGGCTTCAGCGTATCCCGGCGGTATGTCTCGCCTCCCGCCGCGATTTCCAGCAGATGCAGATCATGGTTGCCCAGAACGCAGACGCAGGCCTCGCCCAGATCGCGGAGAAAGCGCAGCGTACTCAGCGAATCAGGCCCGCGATTGACCAGATCCCCGACGCACCACAGGCGGTCCCGCGCCGGATCGAAGCCGACCTTTTTCAACAGTTTCCGCAGCGGCTTGTAGCAGCCCTGGATGTCGCCTACGGCATAGACGGCCATGTAAGTCTCCGATCAGACGGGAATTCAGACGGAGCGGCCGCGTTCGAGCAGGCGCCCGAAATCGGCATGACGCGCGGCCAGATCCCGCATCGGCGCCAGCGGCACGAAGACGACCACGCACTCGATGACGGCCGTGGCCCGCCAAAGGCTGGCTCCGCCATCGAGTCCGCCCGCCGGCAGCAGCCAGTCGCCATCATGCATCTCCAGGGATGCCTCGCCCTGAAGATCCATCGTGCCGGAAAGCAGCAGCACGAAATCATCCACGCGATCGCCGCGATCGAACAGCACGGTCCCCGAGGGATAGACGCTGCTGACCGCATCCCGCGTCAGAATCTCCTGTTCCTCGCGCGGCAGGTCTTTCAGCAGCGGATGAGCGAGAAAGCGAATGACGCCCCAGCGATTCAGCCCCAGGTCGCGAAGCCGGTTGTACAGCGCCGGCATGCGCTGGATCAGCGCATTCTTCTGCTTCTGGCCAAGCCTGGAAACCAGCGCCTCCTCATCGGCGATCACCGAGGCCACGCGCCGGGCGCCGAAGATGAAGTTGATCTCGCCGAAGAAGTTGCCCGGCGTGATCGTCGCCAGTTTCCGCTTCTCTCCCTGCTCGTCCTCGGCCACGACCGACAGCGTGCCGCGTTCCAGAAGATAGAGATAGCCATCCTCATCCCCCTGGCGACAGATGACATCGCCGGGCAGGAATTCCAGCTTTTCCGCCAGCTCGGCGAACATGTGCCGGCAGTCGGGCGGCAGTTCATCAATGGTTCGAGGCCGGTCGTACACGCATCCCCTCCGCTTGCTTACAAGCCAAGCTTGGACGCTTTTTCGGCTTTCGACAAGTCCGGTTGATCTGACCGCCTCGGATGATCTATGAAGCCGAGGTGCTGTTGATGCCAGCGATCAATGCAGGGATGAATTCGGCCAGTTCGGCGGACATGATGGCGAAATCGGCATCAAATCGGGCGACTGCATCCTCGATATCCCCGGACTGCTCCGTCACCTCGTCCGCGAAACGCATGCGGCGTACGGACAGGTCGTCATGCAGCACGAACGACAGCCTGTCCTGCCAGGACATCGCCATGCGATGCACGCGCTTGCCGGCCTCGACATGGGCGCGGATCTCTTTCGTGTCCACATCCACATGCTTGCAGCGGATGACGCTTGTCGTCTCGGCCTGGGAACGGAACTCGCATTCATCCTCGATCGCAAAGCCGGCCGGGATGCTGCTTTCGGCCAGCATCCACTGCGTCATTGCAGCCTCGGGCGACAGATCGGTCTGCGGCAGCACCACGTTCAGCCTGCCGAGCGTTTTGCGAAGCAGCGCAATCAGCTCCTCGCTCTTCTTCGCCGAGGCGGCATTGACAATCAGCCAGCCGCCTTTGGCGTCGATATAGGCATATGTATGGCTGGAGCGCACCAGCGCACGCGGCAGTAGCTCCTGCAACACCTGATCCTTGATATCCATGCGTTCCTTGCGGCCGACCGGCCGGCCCTGCTGCTGTTCAATCGCAAAGGCCTGTTCATCCACGCGCTCGCGCACCAGCGATGCCGGCAGCAGCTTGTCCTCGCGGCGCAGGCAGAACATCAGGCAGCCGTTCGTTTCATGCACCAGCATCTGGCCGTCGCGCCCGAGCGGTCTGGCCCAGCCTTCACAGAACAATTCCATCTGGCCGCAATCGCGCGCCGGATGTTTCGCCAGCGCCTCGTGCAGCTGCTCACCCGTCAGCCTGAACGGCTCTTCGAATCGGTAAAAGTGTATATTTCTAAACCACATGGAATGCTTCCCTGATGTACTGGATGAATGGCAGATGGAGCGATCAGTGGGCTGAAAGGTATCGCGCGAGCCGCGCATCACAAGCACTTACGTATCCGGTTTCTTCCCGGTGGCCGCATCGCGATGCAGCCGAATGCCATCGTCAGCCATAACGATGATCCGACGTTTGTACAGAGAGCCGATCGCCTTCTTGAACATGCCCTTGCTGATGCCGAAACGATCGCGAATCTCGTCCGGCGGGGTTTTGTCACCCACGGGCAGAAAGCCACCGCTTTGCTGCAGCGCCTTCAGGATCAGATCCGCGGCCTCGTCGGTCCTGTCGCGCGCCTTGCGATGCAGCGTCAGATCGAGCTTGCCGTCCTCGCGGATATGTTTGATGAAACCCTTCAGGCACTCGCCGCGCTTCAGCGGCCGTATCACCTCGTTGAAATGCAGCAGCCCCCAGTGGCTGTTGTTGACGATCACCTTGTAGCCCAGCTCGGTCTTGTTGGCGATGAACATGTCCACTTCCTCGCCTTGTTCGAACTCATCCTCGGATTCATCATGCAGAAAATCGTTGAGCCTGGCCGAGGCGGCAATGCGCTGGGTTTCCTCATCGACATAGATGGCGACGACATAGCGCTTGCCCTCCTCCATCTTGTGCACCTGCTCGGAAAACGGCACCAGCAGGTCCTTGGGCAGGCCCCAGTCCAGGAAGGCGCCGGCTCGCGACATGCTGACCACCTTCAGGCAGGCGAATTCGCCGACCATCGCATAGGGCCGCTCGGTCGTGGCGATGATGCGATCCTCGGAATCGCGGTAGATGAACACCTCGATCTCATCGCCCGGCCTGCACCCCTTGGGCACATAACGGCTCGGCAGCAGGATTTCGCCAAAGCCTCCCTCTTCCACGGCCCCGCCATCGAGATACAGGCCGAAATCGACCGCCTTGACCACCCGCAAATGGTTCATGCGGCCAAGCTGCACCGCGTCAGTCATCTGCGGCGCGCCGGAAGCAATGGACCCACACCATCGCGTCATCATTCCACTGCATGCCCCTGTGCATCGACAGAATCAGATCCCGGTAGGCCTCCAGCGAGGGATAGCCCTCGGCCAGCGCCCCCTGATCGCCCATATCCCCCAGCCGCTCACGCTTAAGATCGGTGATCACGAAGGGCACACCATCAAGCTCGAAGGTTTCGCCGGGATAGCCATAGACGCCGTCGCGCCGTTGCTCGCTCTTGCGACCGGCCAGGGCTTCGGCCACCAGCCTCGGATGCCGGATCAGGCGCGTAATGTCGCAGGTCTTTTCGGGATAGGATGGCATGTTCGCTTCCTTGTTCGGAGATGGCCGCAGCCTAACCGGAATCGCGCCCAAGGACAGTCCAGAGATGGTCGGGGATCAAGCCGGGAGGGATCAGGCCGTATTCCGGCCGAATTCCCGAATCCGTTCGAGGAAGGCCTGCCCGAAGCGCTCCAGCTTCGCCTGCCCGACACCGTTCACCGCCAGCATCTGCGCCTCATCTTCGGGCCTGAGCTG
>CAZDLB010000001.1:0-13309 GCA_964505995.1 uncultured Zetaproteobacteria bacterium | reverse complement strand
CGGATGCGCGGTTTCGCCAGCTCCAGCTTCATCTCCCCGCGCAACAGCGGTCTGGCCGCAGACGTCAGCCTGAGCACCGAATAGTTGCCGATATCCTGCAGAAGAAAGCCGCGATGGATCAGCTGCCGGAAGATGGCCGACCAGGCCTCCTCGCTGTGGTCTGCGCCGATGCCGAAGGTGGAAAGCCGGTCATGGCCGCGCTCATGGATGCGCTCGCTGGCAGCGCCGCGCAGCACATCGATCACGTATTTCATGCCGAAGCCCTGATTGAGCCGGTACACGCAGGACAGCGCCTTCTGCGCATCCTCGGTGGCGTCATAGGTTTCCGGCGGATCCAGGCAGATGTCGCAGTTGCCGCAGGGTTGGTCCAGTGACTCGCCGAAATAGTTGAGCAGCACGCGCCGCCGGCAGGTCGTCGCCTCGGAGAAGCCGATCATCGCATTCAGCTTGTGCAGCTCGATGCGTTTCTGTTTCTCATTGCCGCTCTGCTCGATCAGGCGACGGGCGGCGACGATATCCTGCATGCCGGAAAGCAGCAGCGCCTCGGAGGGCAGGCCGTCGCGCCCCGCCCTGCCCGTTTCCTGATAATAGCCCTCGATGTTCCTGGGCAGATCATAGTGCACGACGAAGCGGACGTTGGGTTTATCGATGCCCATGCCGAAAGCGACCGTGGCCACGACCACCTGCACCTCGTCGCGCAGAAATGCCTCCTGCACGCGGGCGCGCTCGTCGGCTGCAAGCCCCGCATGGTAGGCCGCGGCCCTGAACCCGCGTTGCAGCAGCTTTTCAGCCAGCTGCTCGACCCGCTTGCGGCTGAGCGCATAGATAATGCCCGATTCGCTGCGGTATTTCTGCATGAACGAGATCAGCTGATCCAGAGGATGATGCTTCGGCTGCACCGAATAGCGGATATTCGGCCTGTCGAAGCTGGCAATGTGCTGGCGCGCATTCGATAGACCCAGCACCTGCAGGATATCCCGACGCGTCTGGGCATCGGCCGTGGCCGTCAGCGCAATCAGCGGAATGCCCGGAAAATGCTCGCGCAGCCCGCCGAGCCGCTGGTATTCCGGCCTGAAATCATGGCCCCACTGCGACACGCAATGGGCCTCATCGATGGCAAACAGGCTGATGTCAATCTCCGCAAGCCGGGCCAGGAAATCGCCGGACATCAGGCGTTCCGGCGCGATATACAACAGATCGAGCTCATGCGCATGCAGCTTCGCCAGCACCTGCCTGGCCGCCTGCGAGCCGAGCGACGAATTGTAGAACTCGGCCGCCACGCCGTTGGCCTTCAGCGCATCCACCTGATCCTTCATCAGCGAGATCAACGGCGATACGACGACCGCCACGCCGGGGCGGACCATGGCCGGAATCTGGTAGCACAGCGACTTGCCGCCGCCCGTCGGCATCAGCACAAAGGCATCGCGCCCGGCAATCAGGTCATCGATGATTGCCTGCTGGTTGGGGCGAAACGATGCATAGCCGAAGGTTTCGCGCAGGATGGCGAGCGGCTCAGTCTTCCCCGGATTCATCATGGATGGCTGCGGTATCGGTCAGATGCCGGGGCAGCTCCTTCTTCGTCCTGCCGGAAAGCTTGCCGAGCTGGTCGATCTGGCGAATCACATTCCCCGGCCCTGTCGCGATGCGCGCATGCGCGGTATCGTAGGCCTTGCGTGCCTGATCCAGCCGGGCGCCGATCTCCTCGAAGGAGCGGACGAAATCGACAACCTTGTCGTGCAGCCTGCCGGCCCGGTCAATGAGCTTGACGACATTCTCGCTCTGCCGCTCATAGCGCCAGAGCTGTTCGATCAGCTTCAGCGTCGCATACAGCGTTGACGGCGTCACCACGGCCACACGCCTGTTGAACGCATCCTCGAAGATGCCCTGATCGGCTTCAATGGCCATCATGTAGGCGCCCTCGATCGGCACGAACATCAGCACATAATCGGGCGAATTCACGCCCGGAAGCTGATCGTAGCGCTTCTCGGCCAGGCTGCGGATATGCGCCTTGAGGCTGGCCACATGCGCCTTGATGTGCCGCTGCTTCTCCTCCGCATCGGTCGCCGAGAGCGCGCGCTCGTAATCGGTCAGCGACACCTTGGAATCGATGATGACCTGCTTGTCGCCCGGCATGTGCACGATGACATCGGGCCTGAGACGCCTGCCTCCCTCGATTGTCGTCGAATCCTCGCGCACGAACTCATGCCCCTCGCGCAGGCCCGAGCTTTCCAGAATCCGCTCCAGGATCATCTCGCCCCAGTTGCCCTGCGCCTTGCTCTCGCCCTTGAGCGCCTGGGTCAGATTCAGCGCATCCTCGCTCATCTGCCGGTTGAGCTTCTCCAGCTGCTCGAGATGCCGGATCAGCGAGGCGCGCCCCTCGGCATCCTTTACATGCACTTCCTCGACCTTCTTGCGGAAATCGCCCAGCTGCTCACGCACGGGCTTAAGGATGTCATCCAGGCTCTGCCGGCTCTGTTCGTTCAGCGCCTTGCCCTTCTCCTCGAAAATCTGGTTGGCCAGCAGCTGAAATTCGCGCTTGAGATTTTCCCTGGCCTCCTCCAGCAGCGCCAGCTTTTCGGCGGCAGCCTCCCGCTCCTTCCGCATCGCCGTGGCCTGCTCAGCCACCCTGGTCCGCTCCGCAGCCAGCTCGTGTTGCAGCTTGTCGATGCGCTCGCGGGCGTTCTCAAGCTCGCGATTTAGCTCCCGGATGCGCTCCTCGGCCTGCGCCAGCCGTTCGCGATGCTGGGCCTCCTGAACCTTGAGTGCGGTCAGGCTGGCCTGAGCCTCCTCCTGGCCTGCCTTCAGTGCAGCGATCTCCGACTGCTGATCATGCTCCAGCTTCTGATGCGCCGCCATCTGCTCCTGATGGACGCGCTCCAGCTCGGCATAATCCCGGCGAATCAGACGGACATGCATCAGCCAGCCGAACAGCAGCAGCACCAGCGCAAAGCCGAGTCCGAGGACCACCGGATCAGCCATCGCGCCCATCAGCTGTGAAGCCCCCGGCTAGCCAAGCAGCGTTTCAACGGATGCCAGCGCCTGTTTCAGTTTTTCCGGTTCCGTGCCGCCGGCCATCGCCATCTCGGGCTTGCCGCCGCCCTTGCCGCCACAGGCCTCGGCGACGGCCCGGACGATATTGCCGGCATGGAATCTGTCTGTCAGATCAGGGGTCACACCGGCGATCAGCTGCACCTTCGGTCCACGCCGGACGCCGAAGACGATGACGCCGGACTTCAGCTTGGACTTGGCCTTGTCCATGACATCGCGCAGATCGCCGACGGAATCGGGAAGCTCGGCCGTCAGCAGCTTCACGCCGGCCACCTCACGCGCCTTTTCGACCAGTTCGTCGAGCAGCCCGGCCGACTGCCTGGCCTTCAGCGATGCCAGCTCCCTTTCGGTTTCGCGCAAGCGGCCCTGCAACTGGGCCACGGCCTCGGTGACGGCCTTCGGCTGCGTCTTCAGCGCGAAAGCCGCTTCGGCCAGCAGTTCGCTGTCCTTCCGGAACGAGGCATAGGCGGCCTCGCCGGTCAGCGCCTCGATACGGCGAACACCGGCCGCAACCCCGGCCTCGGAAACGATGCGGAACAGGCCGATATCGCCGGTCCGGGAGACGTGCGTGCCGCCGCAGAGCTCGGTCGAGAAGCCGGCGGAAACGACGCGCACCTCATCGCCGTATTTCTCGCCGAACAGGGCCATGGCGCCGGAGGCCACGGCATCCTCCTGCGTCATCAGCTTCGTCTCGACCGGGTAATTGGCCCAGATCTCCGCATTCACACGCGCCTCGATTCGTTCAAGCTCTTCCTTCGTCAGAGCCTGGAAATGGCTGAAATCAAAGCGCAATCTGTCGCTGTTGACAAGCGATCCGGCCTGCTTCACATGCTCGCCCAGGATCTCGCGCAGCGCGGCATGCATCAGATGCGTGGCCGTATGATTGCGACGGATACGCGCACGCCGTGCATGATCCACCTCGAATCGCGCCACCGATCCGGCACGGATGCATCCCTCCACGACCTTGCCGACATGCACATGCAGATCGGGAAGAAGCTTCTGCGTATCCTGCACCGCAAAGCGCCCCGAATCGGTTTCAATCACGCCGCTGTCACCGACCTGGCCGCCGGACTCGCCGTAGAACGGTGTCTGATTCGCAATCAGCCAGCCTTCCTCGCCCTCGGCAAGGGCCTCGGCCGCCCGATCTTCCCGCACCAGCCCGATGATCGAGCCCTCACCGCTTTCGGAGGCATAGCCGAGGAATTCGGTCGGCCCGTACTGTTCGCGCAGGTCGAACACGATCTGCGGCACGGCCTTCTCTCCGGAGCCGCCCCAGGCCGCGCGGGCGCGCTGACGCTGCTCCTCCATGCAGGCCTCAAAGCCCTCGATATCCAGGCGGATATCCGAGCCCTTGAGGATGTCCGCGGTCAGATCCAGCGGGAAGCCATAGGTGTCATACAGCGTGAACAGCGTTTCGCCCGGAATCATGCCGCCCTGGCCGGCCTCGGCCACGGCCCGGTCCACCAGCTTCAGCCCCTTATCAAGGGTCTGGATGAAGCGCTCCTCCTCGATGCGGATGACCTGGCGGATGTTCTCCTGCATCTCGCGCAGCTCGGTGAAATGATCGCCCATCTCCTCGACCAGCGCATCCACCAGCCGGTAAATGAAGGCCTCCTGCATGCCCAGCAGCCGGCCATGGCGACAGGCGCGGCGCAGGATGCGGCGCAGCACGAAGCCGCGCCCCTCGTTCGACGGAAGCACGCCATCGGCCAGCAGGAAGGACACCGAGCGCAGATGATCGGCCAGAACCCGCAGCGATACATCCGTTTCGGGACTTGCGCCCGGCCGCACGCCGGTCAGCTCGCCCGCAGCAGCGATCAGCTTGCGGAAGAGATCGATATCGTAATTGTTGTGGACGCCCTGCATCACCGCAGCAATGCGCTCCAGCCCCATGCCGGTATCGACGCTGGGCTTCGGCAACGGCGTCAGCGTGCCGTCCGCAGCGCGATCATACTGCATGAACACCAGATTCCAGATCTCGATGAAGCGGTCGCCGTCCTCCTCCGGCGTTCCCGGAGGGCCTCCCGGAATCTCGGGGCCATGGTCGAAGAAGATCTCCGAGCACGGACCGCAGGGGCCGGTATCGCCCATGGACCAGAAATTGTCCTTGGCGCCGATGCGGGCGATGCGCTTCTCAGGAATGCCGATGTCCTTCACCCAGATGTCATACGCCTCGTCGTCCTCCTCGAAGACCGTGACGAACAGACGCTCCGGATCGAGCTTCAGCTCCTCGGTGAGGAACTCCCAGGCATAGGCGATGGCCTCGCGCTTGAAATAGTCGCCAAAGGAGAAATTGCCCAGCATCTCGAAAAAGGTGTGATGCCGGGCGGTATGGCCGACATTCTCCAGATCGTTGTGCTTGCCACCGGCGCGCACGCACTTCTGGGAGCTGGCGGCCCGGGAATAGTCGCGATGCTCCTTGCCGAGGAAGACATTCTTGAACTGCACCATGCCGGCATTCGTGAACAGCAGCGTCGGATCCCCATGCGGCACCAGCGAGCTCGAGGGCACGATGGCATGATTCCGGCTGCGGAAATAATCGAGAAACCTCTGTCGTATTTCGGCTGTTTTCACCGCTGATCCTCCGGATTGTCGTTCAAGGCGCGCAGAATCGTAGCAGCATCATAGCCTTTGTTCCGCAAGAATCTTGCCTGTTTCTGCCATTGCCGCTCATCCTCCCGATAGCGCCCGGCCGGATCACGGGCTGCCAGCAGCGCGCGGCACTGCGCCAGCGCATCGAACCCCTGCTCGGCCAGCGCCTGGGCCCTGGCCACGGCCGCCTCGTCCGCGCCTCTCTGACGGGCCTTTTCCGCGGCCAGCCACGGCGCCTCGCCGCGGCGCATGCGCGTGCGGATGAAGCCCTCGGCGAATCGCTGCTCGCTCAGATAGCCGTCCTCGATCAGCCGGGAAATCGCCGCCTCGATGCTGTCCTCCGGAAAGCCGCGCTGCGCCAGCCTGTCGCGCAGCTCCCGGGCACAGTATTCGCGACGCCCCAAAAAACGAACGGCAGCATGATATGCTGCCAGCTCGTCCCTTTCTCCCTCCCAGGAAGAAATGTCAGTCGTCCGCCGGCGCGGCCTGGAGCGGAGTCAGCCCAAGCTTTTCGCGCACCTGGGCTTCGATCTCGGCCAGCATCTCCGGATGCTCCTTGAGAAACTGGATCGCATTCTCGCGCCCCTGTCCGATGCGTTCGGTCCCCTTCGCATACCAGGCGCCGCTCTTGCTCACCAGCCCATGCTCCACACCCATGTCCAGCACCTCGCCGGCATGCGATACGCCCTCGCCGTACATGATCGAGAACTTGGCCTGCTTGAACGGCGGCGAAACCTTGTTCTTCACGACCTTGACCTTGGTCTCGTTGCCCAGCACCTCGTCCCCCTTCTTGATGGATCCGGTGCGGCGCACATCCAGACGCACCGAGGCATAGAACTTCAGCGCATTGCCGCCGGTCGTCGTTTCGGGATTGCCGAACATCACGCCGATCTTCATGCGGATCTGATTGATGAAGATGATCGTCGTCTTCGAACGCGCGATCGAGCCGGTCAGCTTGCGCAGGGCCTGGCTCATCAGCCGCGCGTGCAGGCCCATGTGCGAATCGCCCATGTCGCCTTCGAGTTCGGCCCTCGGCGTCAGTGCGGCCACCGAGTCCACGACGATGATATCCAGCGCGCCGGAACGCGTCAGCATGTCCACCACCTCGAGTGCCTGTTCGCCGGAGTCTGGCTGGCTGACCAGCAGATCCTCGACGTTCACACCGAGTTTTTCCGCGTAAACCGGATCGAGCGCATGCTCGGCATCCACGAACGCGGCCTGGCCGCCCAGCCGCTGCGCCTCGGCCACGGCATGCAGTGCCAGCGTCGTCTTGCCCGAGGATTCCGGCCCGTAGATCTCGATGACCCGGCCGCGTGGATAGCCGCCGACCCCGAGCGCGGCATCCAGCGCCAGCGATCCGCTGGGGATGACATCCACGGCGACCTTGGCCTGATCGCCAAGCCGCATGATCGTTCCCTTGCCGAACTGCCGTTCGATCTGACTGAGCGCTGTCTCCAGCGCCTTGCTCTTATCCGACATCTTCATCCCCTGTCTTGTCATTTCCCGCCAGGCGGAAGCGCTCCAGCCGGCGATACTGTGGCCCTTCCGGCCTGAGTATGGACTGAAACAGCACCATCTCCTCACAGAGCCAGCTCAGTTCCGGAGGCTCGGGCAATTCCGCCCGCAGCAGCGAGCGCGCCAGCAGCGCATCCGCCTTATGGCAGCGAGCCAGCGTGACATGGCCGGCAAAGCCCGCCCTGCGGCCTTCGGCATGACCCGTCTGGCCACCGCTCTTTCGCCGAACCGTAGCATGACCGGCCCGCCTGCAACAACGGGCAAGATGCTTCAGCCCGCCACCTTCGTCCTGGACGCCGGCCCAGAACACCCGGGGGCGACTTGGCTTCGGGAACACGCCAAAGCCGTGGATCCCCAGATGCAGGGGCGACGCCGCCTCGGCGCATGCCGACAGCTCTTCGGCCAGATCCTCGGCATCGTGGGCCTCGACCTCGCCGTAAAAGGCCAGCGTCAGATGCCACAGATGCGGCTGCACCGCCCGCCAGAGGCCGTCGCGATCGTGGGCATGGACCTCATGCCACCAGTCGAGCAGGCCTTCGCGCACCTCCTCGCCAAGCTCCAGGCCGGCAAACAGCCGCATCAGCAGCCCCCCATCCCCGAGGGCAGAAATTCCAGAAACTCGCGTCGCGGAATCTCACGCGCGCCGAGGCTTGCGAGATGCTCGGTATAGAACTGGCAATCAATCAGCTGCCAGCCAGCGTCGAGCGCGCGACGGCACAGATGCGCGAGGGCCATCTTCGAGCCGTCCGTGGCCCGTGAAAACATCGACTCGGCAAAGAAGATGCCTTCGAGCAGCACGCCATAAACCCCGCCGATCAGCGCATCCCCATCCCGGATCTCGATCGAATGCGCGTATCCCAGCGCGTGCAGCCGCCGATAGGCGCGCATCATCTCCGGCAGGATCCATGTGCCAGGCTCGCCTTTGCGGGGAATCGAGGCGCAGGTGGCGATGACCTCGTCGAATGCCGTATCCCAGCTGCACCGGAACCGTGGCTGCCGCAGCCGGCGCCGCAGGCGCCTGGAGGCATGAAACTCGTCCGGAAACAGTACCATGCGCGGATCCGGAGCCCACCACAGGATCGGCGAACCCTCACCGTACCACGGAAAGATGCCCATGCGATAGGCCTCAAGCAGCGTTGCCGGCTCCAGATCCCCGCCGATGGCCAGAAGCCCGTCGCTGCGGGCATGATCCGGATGCGGAAACCTGGGCCTGGAGTACTGCGTTGCAAGCATGAAACTGATAATAATCCAGAGGCAGTCAAATCAAAAGGAGAAACCCTCTTCCCGAGGCGTGGCGACCAGATCCCGCGCCAGATCCGAGGCCGCCGACTGCAACAGGTCGCGCGCCTGTTCCATCGCAGCCGTTGTATCCTCCTCCCGCTCAATCAATGGAACAAGCCGGTCGAAGTGACGTTCAAGACTGGCAACGGCTGATCGCTCGATCCGGCCTGAAACAAGCGCGCAGCGGATGCCCATCTCCCGCGCGATGCCAGCCACCTTCCATGGAAGCTTGCCGGCCAGCGTCTGCATATCGCTGCATCCCTCGCCCGTGACGACCCAGTCGGCACCCGCCACGCGATCGCGAAACCCGGTGCTTTGCAGCACGAAAGAGGCTCCGGATTCAAGCCGGGCACCCAGCAGCATGAAGGCAAAGCCCAGGCCGCCGGCCGCTCCGGCGCCGGCCTGATCCCGGCATTGGCGTCGAAAGGTCCGCTCGGCCAAATCCGCGAATCGCCGCATGGCCGCATCCACGGCCCGAAACCGCTCCGGGGCCAGGCCCTTCTGGGGACCGTAGACGGCCGAGGCGCCGCTTTTGCCAAGCAGCGGGTTTTCCACATCGACCAGCGCCGTGATCCGGCAATGTTGCAGCCTCTCATCCAGCCCCGAGGGATCGATCGATGCAAGATGCATCAGGCCTTCCAGATCCGGGGACAGCTCGTGCCCATGCCGGTCCCATGCCTTCATTCCCAGATGCATCAGCATGCCCAGGCCGCCGTCGTTGGTCGCCGATCCTCCCAGCGCAACGATCAGGCGCTGGACTCCCCGGTCCAGAGCCTGTCGCAGCACATCGCCCAGCGCGCCGCTGCCCCGGGCCATGACATTCGCGGAGCGCATCGCCGGCAGGTTCAGGCCGATGTGGCGGGCCGATTCGATCAGGCAGCTGTCCGCATCCAGATGCGCGGCAAGCACCTCCGCCGTGCCCTCGCCGCCATCGGCCAGGGGGCAGAGCACCAGCCTTGCTTGCGGGATCACCTGCCTGAATCCCGCCGCCATCGCCCGGGCCGCTTCCATGCTGCTCAGGCTTCCCTTGAAGGAGTCCGGAGCAAGGACGATCTTCATTCATGCTCCTCGAAGAACCAGCGCACCTCCGCCAGATCGTCAACAATCCTCGCCGGCGGCAGGTTGGCGACGACATCCCGCCCGTAGCGTTTCTGATACAGGCGCGAGTCCAGCAGGGCCATGACACCGCGATCCGTGCTCGAACGGATCAGGCGACCCAGGCCCTGCCGCAGCGTCGCGATCGCCTCGGGAAGCTGAATGTCCGTGAAGCCGTTGCCTCCCTTCTCCTCGCAGCGCCGTATCCTGGCCTTGAGCAGGGGGTCGCCCGGCGGCGCAAAAGGCATCTTGTCGATGATCACGAGGCTCAGCGAGTCGCCCGGCACATCCACGCCCTCCCAGAAGCTGCGCGTGCCGCAAAGCACGGAATGGGTGTCGCCGCGGAAGGCATCGAGGATCGCATCGCGACTGCCGCTCTCGCCCTGAATCAGGACCGTGTACGGCAGGCGCCTGGCCAGCCGGGGCGCGACGGCATTCAGCGCCATCCAGGACGTGAAAAGCACAAAGGCCCGGCCTCGGGAGGCCCGGATCAGCGTTTCCATCTCATCGGCCAGATGCTCCATGTCGGCCTCATCGCGCCGGTCCGGCATGTGCCGGGGAAGATAGATCAAGGCCTGTTCGCGGTAGTTGAACGGGGATGGATGATAGGCCTCCCGCGGCTGAGAAAGACCGAGGCGCTCGCGCGCATAGGCAAAGCTCCCCGAAACCCTGAGTGTTGCTGACAGCAGCACGAACGAGGCCTCCCTGCTCCACAGATGGCTGTTCAGTACCGGCCCCGTTTCCACCGGCGCCACCGTGTGCCGGAGCTGTTCCCCCTCCCCTTCGGTCCAGCCGACAAAGCCCTCCGGCGGCTGTTCGACCATCGCGATCTCCTCGCGAATGCGCACGGCGCGCTCATGGATGCGGGCGAACTCCTCGCTGCGCTCCATGCGCTTCTCGAAATGGGGCAGCAGCTCATCCCATCGTTCCGCCAGCCGCGCCAGATCCCGCGATGCGAAGGCGTCCAGAATCCCGCGCCCGATCTCGGGCATGGCCTGCTTCAGCGCCGGTTCATCCCCGCATTCATCCAGCAGCGCCTGCACATCGTTGAGCCACTGGATCAGGCGCGTGCGTGTCATCTGGATGCCGAAATGCTGGCAGGCCAGCTCCGGCAGGGCATGGGCCTCGTCGATGATGTAGCAGTCGAAGGCGGGCAATACCTCGCCATACTCGCCGGATTTCAGCGCCGCATCGGCCAGCAGCAGACTGTGATTCGTGACCACGATATCGGCCGCCTGTGCGCGCTGGCGGGCCTTCATCAGCGGGCATCGCTCGAACTCCGGGCATTTCATGCCGCCGCACTGCTCGGCCGTCGCCGTCACCATGGGGCCGATGCCCCTGGCAAACACATCGAAATCCAGGCCGGAAAGGTCGCCGTCCCGGCTCGACAGCGCCCATTGCTGGATCTTCTGAAGCGGCTTTAACTCCCACATCTTCAGCTGGCCGCCGCCGAGATGGCGTTGCAGGCGATGTGGACAGAGGTAATTCGCCCTGCCCTTGAGCAGGGCCACGCGCCGGGTCGCCCCCAGAACCTTCTGCACCGCCGGCAGGTCGCGATGCACCAGCTGATCCTGCAGCGCCCGCGTGTGCGTCGAGATCAGAATCTTGTCATCGGAGCGCAGCGCCGGCACCAGATAGGCCAGCGTCTTTCCGGTGCCGGTCTCGGCCTCCGCCAGCAGTACGTCCCGATCCTGCATGCAATGCGCGATCTCGTCGGCCAGCGCAATCTGTTCCGAACGCCGCACATAGCCCTTCAGCCCCCGCGGCAGCGGCGCCTCATCCTCAAAATCCGCGGCCACGCGGCTTCGAAGATCCATCGGAATCCGGCTCAGTTCCCGGGCTTCTTCAACGGGTAGAGACAGGCCACCGCTTCATCCCGCAGCCGGTTGTCAAAGGCATCGCATCCAGCCGCCGCATAGGCGCAGCGACAGCGAAACGCACAGCCGCTGTCAGCGACCCCTTCCTCGCCGCCGGCCGGCAACACCTCGGTGGAACGCTCGGACGGATGGGCGATCGGCCGGGCCCGAAGCAGGGCCTCGGTATACGGATGTCCGGGCGAGGAAAAGATCCCGGCGGCGCTGCCCTGTTCGACGATGCGCCCGGCAAACATCACCGCGATGCGGTCGGCCACATGACGCACCACCGACAGATCATGCGAGATGAACAGATAGGCCAGCTTCCTCTCAAGCTGGATGTCCTTCAGCAGATTCAGGATCTGGGCCTGAACGGACACATCCAGGGCCGATACGGGCTCATCGAGCACCAGCACACGCGGCTGCACGATCAGCGCGCGGGCAATGCCGATGCGCTGACGCTGGCCGCCGGAAAACTGATGCGGATAGCGATCCATGCCCGAGGCATCCAGGCCGCACAGCGCCAGCACCTCGGCCACCCTCTCCCGCCTCTGCCGCCGGCTGAGTTCGGGCTGATGCACGCGCAGGCCCTCGGCCACGCTTTGCCAGATCCGCATACGCGGATTCAGGCTGGCAAACGGATCCTGAAAGACCATCTGGATATGTCGCCGCCGCTGACGCAGCTTGCGTCCGCTCAGGCGACTGACATCCTCGCCCGCCCAGAGGATGCGACCCGAACTCGGCTCGAGCAGACGCATGGCCAGTCGCGCGGTCGTGGACTTGCCGCTTCCGGACTCGCCGACAATCGCCAGCGTCTCGCCGGGCCTGAGGCTGAAGGAAACCCCGTCCACGGCCTTCTTTTCCGCGCCAATCGCCCGAAACAGACCGGAGGGCCGGAAAGTCTTGCAAAGCGATTCCACCTGCAGCACAGCGCTCATGCCTTCGCTCCGCCATGCACGCAGCGCGCCCGGTGCGAGTTGCGCTTCCATGCCTGCAACGAAACCGTGCCCTGGCAGGCCTCATCGGCAAGCGCGCAGCGATCGGCAAAGCGGCAACCCTGGCCCCACTGACCCGGCGGAGGTACCTGTCCCGGGATCACGGCCAGACGCTCGCCCGGCTTCACGACCTCGGGACGGCAGGCCATCAACGCGCGGGTATAGGGATGCGCCGGCGCATCGAAGATTTCGCCGACCTCGCCGGCCTCGACGATCTGCCCGGCATACATGACCGCCACATCATCGCACATCTCGGCCACCAGACCGAAATCATGCGTCACCAGCATCAGCCCCAGCCCCCTTTGTCGCTGCAGATTCCGCAGCAGCGCGATGATGCGTTTCTGAACCGACACATCGAGCGCCGTCGTCGGTTCATCGGCGATGATGTAGTCCGGGTCGGCCGACATCGCCATCGCGATCAGCACGCGCTGGCGCATGCCGCCGGAAAGCGCGTCGGGATACTGCCGCATCAGCGTTTCGGCTTCCTGTAGCCCGACGTCATGCAGAAGCCCGATGGCCCGATTCCAGGCCTGCTTCCGGTCCAGTTCCAGATGCAGGCGAATCACCTCGGTCAGCTGAGTGCCGATGGAAAACACCGGGTTGAGCGCCGTCATCGGTTCCTGAAAGACCATCGCGACCCGCCCTCCGCGCATGCGGCGCAGGGTTTCGTCATCCATCGCAAAGATGCTCTGACCGTCCAGCAGGATGTCACCGGCCGTTTTCTCAACCCCCTGATACTCGCCGAGCCTCAGCATCGCCTGAGCCGTCAGGGACTTGCCACAGCCGGACTCCCCGACCAGACCGAGAATGCGGCCGGGCTTCAGTGTCAGCGACACGGAGGAAACGGCCTCCACGGGACTGCCGCCGATGGACACGGCGAGAGAAAGATCGCGCACCTCGAGCATGCCGGCAGTGTGACGCAAGCCCTGA